>CAZKMG010000183.1:0-7519 GCA_964553465.1 uncultured Bacteroidaceae bacterium | reverse complement strand
TTTTCATATAAATTCATTTAAGTTTATTCATTAAATTTCCCGATAATTTATTAAAACATTATGCACATAGCCCGATATTTTCTATGTATACTTCCTGCCTGCATCTTTATAGCCGGTTGTAATTCATCTCATGAAGACTTAAAGACTGTATTTGATCCTGTCGAAAAACTGGTAAAACTCAACAGCGATACTATGTTTTCATTTACTGAAGGTCCTATTTATAATTACGAAGGAACCTTGTTTTTTACCGATGGAACTAAAGGGAAAGTTTTCAGTATGGATGCCAAAAATGCATTTACACCTGTAATTACAGGGGCAGGGAGACCAGACGGAATGATGATCGATCATGATGGGAATTTAATAGTATGTGATTATGATGCGAAAAAGCTTGACATGTATACCCACGATGGGAAATTTATCAAAACACTCGCCGATTCTTTTAACGGGAAAGGACTAAATGGCCCGAATGATGTGGTTATCGATAAAAAGGGGGGCATCTATTTTACGGATCCTTTCTTCAGAAATCCGGGAGCGCCACAGGATGTTGAAGGAGTATACTATATTCCAAAGAATGGAACACTACATAGAATATGCGATCATGTATCGGTACCCAATGGAATTATCCTTACACCCGACGAAAAAACAATTCTTATCGTTGATTCCTGGGAACCGGATATCCATGCTATAGATATTCTTCCCGACGGAGATTTTAATCATCACAGGACCTGGGCCAAAGTAACCCTTCCTCCTATTGAAATCGGGCAGGAAAAACCACGAAGTGGCTCCGTCGGAGTAGCGATGGATACCGACGGACATTTATATGTGGCAACTAACCTGGGGGTAGAGGTTTTTAATTCCAAAGGGCAAAGCCTTGGTATTATTCATATGAAAGAATATAAACGCCCGATGAATATGACTTTTAACAGAAATGATCCTTATACGATGATAATTACTTCCTATGAGTCTATATACTCCTTAAAAATGAGGATAAAAGGTATCAGCTTCCCTCAATAAAATGAAAAATTATTTTTCAAGATTAATAATACTCATATCTTATGAAAGCAACTTACAATTTCTTAATCTTATTATTCCTGATAGCATTATCAGTTCAAATGTCAGGCCAACAGGCAGCTAATGAAGAGGGCCGTGGGGCCTATAAGACAAGAACAATGTATAACCTTGAAAAATATTGGGATAGTACAGTTATTTGCGAGAACCCTCACAAAGGCTGGGAATTTCATTATTTTGATAATGGGATTACCAGGTATAAAAATCACTTGAAGCCAAATGATTACCTTGAGGATTTCCCAGGTTTACGAACAATTTATTTGCGGTTGGGCTGGGCATATCTTGAACCTGAGGAGGGTAAATTCAACTGGGAGGTAATTGATACTGTCATAAACAAATGGACAGCAAAAGGTTATAACATCTCTTTCCGCATCACCTGCAAAGAAACCAATGATCTTGCATTTGCTACACCGGAATGGGTCAAAAATGCAGGTGCCAAAGGATCGTTCCAGCCGGAAAGCAGACCAAAAAACTGGGCACCGGATTACGGTGATCCAATTTTTCTGACAAAATTGGAGAATTTCCATAAAGCCTTCGCTGCAAGGTATGCAGATAAACCCTGGCTTGAATATATTGATATCGGCAGTATTGGAGAATGGGGTGAAGGTCATACCTCCCAATCAGGTTGGTACGATGTCCCTGTCTGGATAGTGAAAAAACATATCGAAATGTACCGGAAATGTTATTCTGATAATGTCATTATAATCAGTGATGATTATCTGGAACAGCGTAATGCTGATGATGGAGCCGACATAGAAATTCTCAGGTGTTGCATGGAAAACCGCATCGGTTTCAGGGATGATAGTTCATGCGTTAACTGGTATGTCACCCTCGGCTTTGGCTATTCAAATATCAGGAGCCCGGAGATTTTCGATCTCGTATATGAAAATATTCCTGTTGTGCTGGAGTGCGATCATTATGGCTCCGTTAAAAGGTACAATTTATGGGATGAAGGTAAAAGGTTTGAAAAAGGGATAGAGGAAACACATGCATCCATCATTGGCTTTCATTACTGGCCGAGGGAATGGCTGGCAGAAAACCGTGTCATCGCTGAAAAACTAGCCAATAAATGTGGGTACTGGTACTTTCCGAAATATGCTATTCTTCCTGACACATTGCGTAAAGAATCGGATAGTAATTATATGAGACTGACATGGGAAAACCACGGTGTTGCTCCTGCCTGTCACCATTTCGATCTGCGCCTTCAGCTAAGAAATAAAGTTTCGGATAAAGCTTTTTACTTTGATCTTAACGAATCCAACAACCGGAAATGGATGCCTGGCAGAATTGTTGGTGAATATTATAACCTCAACCTGCCCGAGTCCTTACCTGCAGGCAATTACGATATTAAAATTGGACTCTTCGATAACTGTCAGAAGAATGATGTTCCTATCCGGCTGGCCTTAAAAAATGAACGAAGAAGCAAAGACGGGTATTATAAAATGGGAGAGATTATTGTCAGATGACCCTAAACCATATGAAGAGTCAAAAGAAATTATTGTATTAAGATCTGTCTGCCAAAGTATTTTTTTAAACTATTTTCTCATGAAACGAGCATGAATTTAACATGCTTAAATTCACAAAAAAGCATGTTTAAATTCATCGCAAGTTCCATGTGACAATAAAAAATAAAAATTTAAACACATGAAAAACATTTTTTGGATTTTTATTTTTTTGTCATTGACATCATTCGGACAACGAACTGTTGTTAGTTTAAACGGGACATGGGAAATTGAAGAAAGTATCAAACCGGATGCTCTCCCACGTAAATATACCCACATCGTTCCTGTTCCCGGTCTGGCAAATCTCTCAAAACCGGCTTTTAAGGATGTGGACAAGTTTACTACCCTCGATGTGATCCGTCACCCTATCGTTGGGATTAAAAACGATCCTTCTTTAGATTCAATTAAAATCGGGATTGTCGGACAGAACCGAAATTTCTTCTGGTACCGGAATACTTTTACTTTGAATGAAAGAAAAGAAATTGTAGTGTTAAAGGTTAACAAAGCACAATTCGGCACCAATGTATGGATAAATGGTAAAAATGCAGGAGAGCATTTCGGGTGCTTTACTGCTAGTTATTTTGATATTACTAAATACGTCAAACAACCTGGCAAGAATGAGATCATCATAAGAATCGGAGCACACCCAAAAGCCTTGCCCGAGTGGGTGCCTTTTGGCACTGATCTTGAAAAGAGAAAGTGGACACCCGGGATCTATGATGATGTATCAGTCATTGCATGTAACAATCCATACATCGAGACTTTACAGATTGCTCCTGACATAAATAATTCCCAGTTAAGGATACAGACTAAACTGATCAATTATAAAGAAGATGGAGTTTTTAAGCTGGACTTCAAGGTCAATGAATGGGAAAGCGGCAAGGATATTGCTACCTTATCAAAAAATATTGAATTAAAGAAAAATGTCGCTATGGTCACAGATGACCTTATTACCATCCCTGACCAGCACTTATGGTCGCCTGACGATGCTTTTCTTTATGTATTACATGCATCAACTTCAGGTGATAATTTCACGAGCCGCTTCGGGATGAGGGAATTTCATTACGATTCGAAGACAAAAAGGGCATACCTGAATAACAAGATGATATTTCTCCGCGGATCAAATATTTGTCTGCACCGCTTTTTTGAAGACAGCCTGTGCATGCACAATCCGTGGAATGAAAAGTGGGTCAGACGGCTGTTGTATGACATTCCAAAAGAAATGTACTGGAACAGTTTTCGTTTTTGTATTGGACCCGTACCTGACAAATGGTTTGATATTGCTGACGAAGCAGGCTTATTGATACAAAACGAATTTTTCCTATGGACCCAAAAAGATTACTGGAAAATTGAAGAACTGGAAAACCAGGTAGGTGAATGGATGCGGGATGACTGGAACCATCCTTCTGTAGTTATCTGGGACATGCAAAATGAAACCCGTTGGGATAAACTTGAAGAAATAATAAATAAATTCAGGCCTATTGATCTTTCCAACCGTCAATGGGAAAACGGGTGGAGCAGGCCTGCCGGAGAAAACGATCCGCTTGAGGATCATAATTATCTGAACTATAATGATCCCAGGGGAAGAGAAATTTCACCCTGGAGAATGCCTGTATATGCCAATGGAAATGGAGCCAAAGGCATTAATTCATTCCACCCTTCTGCCCATGCTGTCATATTAAACGAATATGCTTGGATGTGGCTGCAGCGTGACGGAAATCCTACCATCCTTGGAAAGGGATTCTATGATCGTATAGCACCCAATTGTACCAACCAGGAACGTCAGGAACTATATGGGTACTTCCTTGCAGGTGAAACAGAGTATTTCAGGGCATTCAGAAACTATGCAGCGGTACATTTTTTCACCTATCTTACAGCTGTTTTCCCGACAGCTTTTACAGGAGATTTATTCCAGGATGTACAAAACCTGAAATTCAATCCCGTATATGAAAAATATATGAAAGAGGCTTTTAAGCCACTGGGTGTTTATCTTCATTTCTGGATGGGTGAGATTAAAGTTAATAGCAGGAGGCCGGGGAAATTTCCGGTTATCATTATAAACGATGAGTACAGGGATTTACAAGGCCAATTAGAGATCAGGATTGAAACCACGGATGGGAATTTGATTAAGCAGGCTGAAAAGCCATTTAAGGTCTCGGAACTGATCGCGGAAACTTTTGTCATAGAATGCGAATTCCCTGATGAGCCGGGGGAATATATAGTCAAAGCCGTTGCACATCCTGAGAATTATGAGCCGAAAACCACAACGAGTATCCGTAAATTAAAGATTGTAAATTAATTGTTGTTACCTTGTATCCTGTCTTTACCTGAAACAGGAATAATCTACCATGCCTGGAGGGTTAACTCTTCCCTCCCGAGTAGATCTCAGAATTAAGTAAAATGAAACACTTTCTCCATGGATTTTATTTTTTTGTATCCGGTACCCATTCATGATGGCCTATGTCCGCTCCAGTTCCATAAGGACGCAGATTACCATAAAGATCATCCATTACTGGTAAATCGATCCCTGCATCAATGGCTTTGCTGCCAGCTTTAAGCCTAAAATCATATTTTGCCGGATCAATAAATAATTGTTCAATACCTGATGTCAGGATAATGTCCCCATTTGATAAGGGATGCATGTTTACCGATGAAAATAAATTAAGGTTATGTGAAACATCAGCCCCTTCCTTTCTGGACATCCCATCGAGGATGTTATTTTTTACTACCAACTGCCTGATATGTCCATTCTGGCTATATATTCCCTCATGTCGAGATCCTGAACCAATAAGCGTATTATGATAGAATGTAATATGACTAGAGTTACTGGCATTCCAGCAGGCTGTTGGTGAACTTGAGTTTCCTCCATGAAAAATATTATTTACCACCATCAGGCTGTCGATTTCCTGATACGTCAATCCTGTATTGCAATTAAGGACGATATTTCCTTTAATAAGAATATTCCTGCACCCGAGGTAGCATGTTAATCCATTGGCATGTTGTCCGTTACAGTCCATCAGGGTGTTATAAAGGAGTTGTGAATTTTTCTCACGATAGAGGTCTACTCCTGTTCCCCCTATTCTTGTTATGGTGCAATGTGAAACAGTGTTATATGATCCGTTATTAAAGATAATGCCACGCGAATGTTTATTGTAACGTATTATGCAACTGTCAACACTGCAAAATGTGCACTTGTTCATATCTATCGAGGGCCCTACACCACCATCGTTTTCAATGATTCCTTGTTCCATTGTTAAATGCTTTATAGTGACATCATTTGAAGAATTTCCGGAGATGTTTTTGCCATAATATCTTTTAATGATAAAACCATCAATAATTAAATGATTTATACCGCTGAAAGAGAAAGCTTTCTGTCTTACCGTAACGGTAATATTATTGTTGATGGATCCCTCATCATATGGCCAGATATAAATACGTCGAAGCTCTTCGTCAAAATAGTATTTCCCTGGTTTATCGATCAATCCCGGATGGTTTGAAATAGCATATCTGTTTTTCCCGGGTACTAACTTAATTGAGGCAGGCATAGGTTCAAAAGTTATCTTTTGTTGTAAACTGGAATAATTGATAATCCTCCGAATATAAACCTCATTATTACCTGCGACAATCTTAATGAAACTTCCTTCGAGGTTTTCGGTTTGCATCCTTGATAAATGAAGTGGATCTGTTAGAGTGGTATATGTATAAGCTTCAGATTCAGTTGGGGTGGGATACCACTCACTTGTCTCTTCATCATAAAAAGGATCTTTTGCCTCAGGGAATTGTGCAATGGTCAGTATTGAATCCCCCTGAAAGAGATTAATATTAATCCGATTAACATTTTCCGGAACTTTTGCGTAAAAAATATGTTGCCAGTTTGGATTCCCTTTTACCTCCCTTGCTGAAATGCAGTTAACCCATCCGGTCAAAAATTCAGATCCATTTAAAATAACCTTTTCACCCGGATAAGCTTTTATAATAAACGGATGATTTTTAGATCCTGAGTTCCCGATTACTAAGCTTTCCCGATATACTCCCTCCCTTACAATTACAGTATCACCGATATTGGCCGCATCAAGACCGGCCTGAATCGTTGAATATTTGCCTCCCTTCACAACCTCAATAACAACTGCACTGCATGTAATGGTATGGAATAAGGATATGATTAAAATTCCAACTGAAATTAAATTAATTTTCATGAATGAAAATGTAAAGATTTGTTCATTTAATAAAGGTATGTTTTGGCAGCTATCCGGTGGTTATTCAGTTGTTAATCATTACCATTCAAACGTGTGATAAGATATGACAATCCAAGAAAACTTACTGATTGATTCGTGTTATCATGAATTCTCTGTATTCTTGCCCAGATTAACTGCTTTTATGTTAATGTACTGTATCTAGATCAGGGATCGCTTTTATTTCTGAACTTCCATCATTTCCCGGAAAATCTCATCTCGTACATCTGATTACCGATTTTCCTGGATACATTAACCATTTCAGAATACGGCCGGTCACATATGGTAAGAAAACCGCAACTGAAGTTTTCGCCATCACCACGTCCAACAGTAGGTTGATCGAGGTACTGGAAATAATGCGCACCAACAATGTAGGGATTATTGATACAACTTTCGATAAAATATTCATATTTTTCAGCCCGCATATTCAGGCTCTCATTAAAGTGCTCCGGGCCCATGTAAAAAGAACTTTTCTCAAGGGGAGTGTGATGCCATTCCCCCACAATGACAGGCTTATCGAAATCACCGGGGCGAAGATCCTGTGCAGTACTCCTGTACCTGTTAAAGCTAACCACATCACAGTATTGCGCCGCTATATTTACAATCCAGTTGTTCCTGAAATCCCATGGATTGAGATTACTCTCTGAGGGATAAAAATGATAATCGAGTCTTGGTCCCAGGTATAGTTTACCCGGTGCCATTTTTTTCAGCGTACTA
>CAZKMG010000182.1:4559-7527 GCA_964553465.1 uncultured Bacteroidaceae bacterium | reverse complement strand
TTATTGGTGTTAGTTGTAGAATTTGGAATTTTTACAAGCAGTTGTAAGAAAAATGATGACAACTTACAAATTGAATATGGTTCTGTTACCGATATTGAAGGTAATATATATATTACTGTAAAAATAGGTAGTCAATGGTGGATGGCAGAGAACCTGAAGACTACAAAGTACCGCAATGGTGATTTAATTCCAAATGTTACTGAGAACACTCAATGGGGCAATTTAGCAACCGGGGCATACTGTAATTACGATAACGATTCAATTATTAGAAATACATATGGATGTTTATATAATTGGTATGCAATAAATAACAGCTCCAATATAGCCCCTGCTGGCTGGCATGTACCCAGCGATGCAGAGTGGACTGAATTAATAGACTTCCTTGAAGGTGGTATTTTCGCCGGAGACAAACTTAAAGAATCCGGGACAACTCACTGGAACTCCCCAAATATGAACACAAACGAATTAGGCTTTTCGGCCCTTCCTGGAGGGTTTCGGCAAGCAGATGGATTATTCGGTAATATAAGGGACGATGGATTCTGGTGGAGCTCCGTGGAATCTGATTTCAATTCCGATAATGCATGGTTACGTATCATGAGTTATGATGATCCACGAGTCGACAGGATTGAATGGTCAAAACAGACTGGTTGTTCTTTGCGGTGCGTAAAAGATTAGAATTATTTTCCAGGGAGAAATCAAATCCAATATTGAATAAATGCAAAACTGGAATTATTATTATATTATCGCGCAACAATCACGAAAAATGAAATTCAAAATCGACTGCAATATTTCGAACTGTAACATTCGAGCCTTTCTCTATCGATATTATCATAGGCTGGCATTCCTTTAAGTCATTTTTCTTGATCCAAAAAGTCGCAGGTTTTCCCTCTGTATTAACAGCACCTGATAACTCAAGGTTATTCACTTCTCGCAATGAAACATAACATAAACGTTTCCTCTCGGTTCTTTCCCATCCGGGGAGAGTTTTAAAATCGTAAATGCCGGCTTCAAAAAGCAGCTTTTGGATACCCGCTGATTTTGCATGCTCAATGGCCAACAGGATGGCCTGTGCATCGTCTTTACCATCATCCGGGATAGCACCAAAATTACGCACAGAAATTTCATCAGTTTTTTGTTTATCAGCAATTACCGGTAGTTCAGATTTATTTTGCGGATACTGATAACTAAATAAATTACCTGATTTGGTGTTTTGAGCTATTGTTAATGTACATAGTAAGATTGAGATGATTAATCTCAAAAAGGTCTTGACCAAGGTAATAAAAATTTGTGCTTAATAAAATTAGTGAAAATTAAATATTTTAAAAATATTTCAAATAATACCTTCATTGACCGCTGGTTATTTCCTTTACTTTAAAAAAAAATCCTTTCTTCCTCTCTGAGTTTATTCCCCAGTCAACCGGAACACTCTGATAACCCTGTTCAAAACCTTCCCCTTTCATCCTGTAATCGAAATATCCCCAGGAAGCATATACCCTTGTTGCTGCAATCATATTGTTTAACGGTTTATTAAAGTCGAAATGGTCATCTTCATTAAAGAGAATAGGCATCGGTCTGTAGCCTTTAACTTTTCTTGTTAATTCAACCATTTCAGCTATTCGCTCAGGATTATTTACACCATTCCCATGCAGTAGGATGAAATCAGATGATTTTACAACGTTTGAGCACGGAATCGTATTTCCACCATAACTGGTACTAACATAATACCTGAATCCGCACTTTTTGTTCTTTTTAACCAATTCAATTAATTCATGCACTCTGTGAGGTTGAAGAATTTCATGATCATACCTGACATTACACTCGTTATTTATTTCAATCAGCACATTTTTGTAAGTATGTAAATGAAGCCAGTTAATAACATTGTTCGTCGCATTTATAACTGCTTTTTCGTCCCTTAGTCTTTGGTCCTGTCCAAAATAAAACAAACCTATTATCGGTATCATGCCTAATTCATCTGCCCTGTCGAGTATTTTCTTCAGGCGTTTCATATAATCAGGATTTAAAGAACCATCTTCGGTGTAGCCTGAATTATTCCATATTTGCTCTGTAATTCTTGAATACCCAAACGGGCTTCCTCCCTGTATATTGATAGTAAAAGCGAGTAACCCGTAGTCACGCCATAATTTCATGTTTTGAACGAATTCCCTTGTGTTCCTGTCAGGATCCCATTTTTTTGCATCAGGATAATACCAATTATATATTGATTCTGGATTTGAATCATCAAAAATTCCCTGCACCATCCTTGAATTAAATAGTAAACCTTCGATTTTATTGTCCTGCCAATACCTTCCCTCATAAGTTAACTTTCCATTTATCAAGAAAGCATCATTTTTAATAGTTAAAATTGTATTTTGTGCAAGCACAGTATTATGCACGGTTCCGGAAAATAAAATAATATACATCAAACATTTGAATGAATAATGACCAAATAAAATAAAAGTGTTGATTCTCATTTTTTTACTTTTAATTAATTTTATGTTATTAAATACTGTCCTTAAGGTAATTATAAATAAAGATACCAGTCACATATATTACTAATCCCCTATTCTTTTTTAAAGTCAAGATATAAATCATTTTTCAAACCGACATATATCGATAATTATACATTCATTATTCAGTTTATTCAAAACTATAAAACATTCTAATTGCCATAATAAATCTCTATTGTAAATTAAATGATTCTTCTTTTATTGCTAATTTTATTGCAACTAAAATAATCAATTAATCTACCATAATACAAAAGCTATGAAAAAGCACTTTTTAACGTTATCATCCTCTGCTTTGATAATTGGATTTGGCATCCTGTTCGGCCTGATTACCAGCTGTGAAGGCCCAGCGGGAATTGCAGGGAAAGATGGAGCTGATGGGCAGAATGGTCAGGATGGTCAAGATGCAAATGAAACATGCAAGCTCTGTCATACTTCATCCTCTATTGGGACAGCAATAGCAC
>CAZKMG010000182.1:0-4549 GCA_964553465.1 uncultured Bacteroidaceae bacterium | reverse complement strand
ATCAAAACACTCATATGGTGAAGCAGCCTTTGAAGAAGCAGGTAGAGCTGATTGCGCTCCATGCCATGAGTCGCAGGGATTTTTATATGTATGTAAAAATAACACACCGGCAACATTTACTTTGAATGCTTCTACCGGGAAATATGCAAGTAATTATGTGGCAACAACCAGTGTAGCCTACGGAGATATAAGCTGCTTTACATGCCACAGTAGTTTACATACTACTTATTCATTAACTGACTTATTTCCTGTAACCAATATTGCAGCAGTTTCTATGACAATGTGGGGCGGAACTAAGTCTATAAATATAACGTCTGATGGTGGTATTGGTAACCTTTGTGTCAAATGTCATCAACCCCGCCCAATAACTACAAGCACTACACTTTCAGATGGAAATGTGGTAAATTATGCTTCATTGATAAGTAACCCGACAGATTTATTTTACGATCCTTCCCCTAATGCTACAACTAACAAGGTAGCATTAAGTTACAGGACTGGAAATCATTATGGCACTGTTGGCGCTATTTTTGCTGGTGTGGGTGGAATAGAATTTGACGGTTCCTTGTCATATTCCAATTCAGATCATACTACACTTGCGTCATGCCAGGATTGTCATATGGCACCAATGTCCGGTGCAGCAGGCGGACACAGTTTTGTTGCAACAGGTAACTTTAACGGGTGTAACGTAACAGGTTGTCATTCAACTTCGCCACTTGATGCAAAGTCTTCAAAAATTATTGACACTCAAACAGCTATAAAAACGCTGCTTAATACTCTTGCAAGCAAACTTAAAACTGATGGTGGTTTAGATCTAATTCAAAAGGAAACCGATTCAGAAGCAAATCTTTGGGCTGGTTTAACAACCGCCGACTATAATGGTTACTTTGATTTTTTTGATCCAAATAGTAATCCATCAGGAGCATTACGTAATCCAAGTCCAAGTAGTTCATGGACCCAGGCACAAAAAGATGCAAATGCACTTTTACCAGCCGTTACACTGGATAATGTACAGATGGGTGCAGTGATTAATTTCGGTTTATGCTTGAGGGAATACAGTTTAGGAATTCATAATACTTCGTATTCAAAGGCATTATTAACTAATACAATTGAAGCATTAGCTTTAGCAGGACATAACTAATGGATGTAAAGGTCTAAATAGACTTGTAAAAAACGAGAATTTATATTTTAAACCTCCAAAGTTTAGACTTTGGAGGTTTTTTCTTTTGATTACTTGAAGTATATCAATTTTCTTGATTCAATTTTATACTTTATTATTCGAAATAGGTTTATTTTAATTTGCCACTTATTATTATTGAGTTTTCCTTAGAATTGAGTTTCCCTTAGAAGAATAGGTAAGAAACTAAAAGAATTGAACTCAAAGCCTGGCCCGTTATTAGAGTTTGGCAGATTGAGTAAACCTGTCTGCTGCCAGACAGAAAAGTTATTACTCCTGATTCATATTTGGATAACCCAGGGTATTTTCTGCCTTATAACACATTCCTTATAAAACTATTAAACCGCACTTTCACGGTAGCTTTATCTGCCAGAAAAAAATGAAATGAGGGATGGACAGCCAAAGCAAATTGAATCATTAATTAACTGGGAGTTTTAAAATCATTCTTACAGCTGAAATCTGAAATCATTTAAATTTTGTGGTAGTTCTAATATATGCAACTGAATCAGTTAAATCTTAAAAAATTTCGACAGAATTACCGTAAATAATAATTTGAATTATCTGATATTAAAAGCCACCATTATAGTGTATATAAAGAATACAAGGAAGATGAATGATGAAATCAGAAGAAAATTATCAAGCTTTTTTGTGTTACCCTCAATTTCTACCAGATTGGCTTTATAAGAGAAGTATGCCATTGCAACGGAAATCAGGAAAACTGCCATAGCAGTCCATGCATGCAATTTAACTATAGCAATCTCAATATTTTGCAATTCTTCTACACCTCGGATTGAAGCTCCTCCAAGAGCACAAGTAAAGGTTGTCACAAGGCCATTCAGCATAAATAATCGATAACCCAGATATTTAAGGGATTTCCTTTTAAAGATCCTTCCGGCATTATGAAAAATTATAGCGGCTCCACCGAAGTACAGGGGGAGAAATGATGTGTTTATATGTAAAATTGATGTTTGCATAGTATTATCTCATCATTACAAGAGCACTTCCGGTTATGTATGCAAGGATCCACCAAAAGTATGCTATGCGGGAATAAGTCCTGAGCCACCCCGGGAGATTTTCAATTTTCCTTTTATTCCAGAAAAATAATGTGTCGATAATCATGAGAGTCAGCGAAGAATAACCCAAAAGACCATGAACTGTAAAAGGACCCTTTTCAGAGCCGATGATCATCAATGTTGTAGCCGTAATATCCAGGATGACACCAATTGTTTGAAACCATAAAATGCGGGTGGTAATGATTCTTCTTTTATGAAAATTAATAAATGCAATTGAATATGAAATCAATGCAAGTGTTACGATGGATGATCCGGCAATAAGAATAGGTTTCATGCGTTTAAATTTTTACTTTTCAGTTTACATGGAACTCACAATGTACTTTAAAGTGATTAATTGTAAACCGAGCTTGCGAATATAACTTAAATAATTTATGCAAGCTAAATTTATGTTTGTTTCATAATTAAAGTTTTTGGAGTTCGAAAGTAGGGTATCCTACTTTTCCTAAATAATTATAATAATCTATAAAGCGGATTTTGTAAAAAAAACCTTTTGTACTCCTTATAATGTAGTTAACATTTGAGCGGGTAAGATATACTGCTGTCCCGGAATTAAAATCAATTTTTACGTCTTTCCAATCATAGCCAATTATATCTGCTTTTGAGCTATATTGCAAACCCCCGGCATATTGATAATCGATATCTGAAAAAATATGAATCGAATCAACATTTACCTCGACACCCTCAGGATTAATTAAAACCCCCCTTACAAAATAGGGTGTTGGGATTCCCTCATCAGTAAAGAGGATTGTTCCATATTGAGTAAATAACATGTCCCATGAATTTTTTTCCGGTTCAACATTTACCATTACTCCTCCTCCTTTGAAGGTATAATATATTTTATTGTAACGTGGATCTTTAAAAATAGTTTTTTCAACCGGAGATTCACCCATTGCAGCAAATTCAAAGGTATAGCTCGAATCCGTATAAGTAAGAATTTTTATCATCCATTCCGGATTATACTTAATCCCGTTCCATTTTCCTATCAGGAAGATTTCCCCAGTTGGTTGGAATGGTATGATTGATCTGTCAAGCCAGTTATTAAATGCTGAGGAATCAGGATTCCCGCTGGAAGCATCAAAAATATACTTGTCAGAGGCTGACTCAGGTGTTACATTGATAAAATCTGTAACCCCTGTAGGATAAACCCCGAGTAAATTAGCTGAATTGACATATACTCTCCATCCAAGGTCCGAAGTTTCAAATGAAATATCCCATGACTCATTAGCAGAAATAACAGGCAGCTGTACTGAATCCAGATCAATAAAACACTGATTTAAATAAATAGAAGAATCAAGAGTAATAGTTTTCGTATCTCCCTGTTCATGGGGCTTAACTATTTCATCTTCTTTAAAACAAGAACTAAGAAACACTAATGTAACAAAAATGATACAAGTAGATAAAATCCTCATATGCTCAGAATTTAGCAAACTTATAACTCAACGAAATAAAAACCGTTCTTCCCCAACCAACAGGGCTCGTCCCATTTCCTCCTGAATGAGCTTCCCCATTTACCTGCGAAGCATAAATATTGGTAACTCCAAATAAGTTTTTACCACCTGCAGAAATTACTATTGATTTCCTGAATATTGTTTTATTGACCGATATATCGAGATTGTTATATCCTGAAATATATCCTTCAATTATATTTTGATCGGCATCAACAAAGAATTGGGGGAATTTTCCTGTGTATTTATAGCTGGCATTAATAATGATTCCATATTTAAACAGGTCATATGTAAAATTTCCTGTAAAATCATGACTGTAATAATAATTGCCTAAGTTGGGTTTCAAGTGTGTTTCAGAATTGAATCTACCTGTAAGGGCATATCCAAACTCAAGGTTTAACCTTGGATGAAAACGATATTTCAGCAGGAGATTACCTCCTGCTGTCCTGTAATTCTCTATATTGATGTATGTATATTGTGTTGCACTATCAATTGCAAGCTTTATGTTGTTTTGAATGATATTATCAAAAAGGCTTAATTCAAACCCATAATAATGATTCTTGTATTCACCGTCATAATTTACGGAAAAGTTAAGGTTATGAGACCTCTCGGATGAAAGATTTTCATTTCCTTGTATATTATGGTTAATATCTACAAAATACAGGTATAATTCTTTCAAAGTTGGGGCCCTGAATCCTCTTGCATAAGAAGCCCTTATGCTGAATTTATCAATGGGTGTATATTTTAAATTAATCGAAGGAACAAATGGAGCTTTGTATTTTGAATTGTATGCCAATCTGAACCCTGGTTGAAAACTAAGTGGTTTCCATGGTTTATAGATCGACGTAACAAAAAAA
>CAZKMG010000181.1:0-7720 GCA_964553465.1 uncultured Bacteroidaceae bacterium | reverse complement strand
TTTACCATGTAAGAGCTTATGCAACGAATAGTGCAGGAACAGCATATGGAAATGAAGTTATTTTTACGACAAATCCAGTAGAAATAGCAACTTTGACTACTACTGCAGTTACTCCTACCTCATCGACAACAGTAATATCGGGAGGAAATATTACAAATGATGGCGGTGGTTCTATTATAGCCCGTGGTGTTTGCTGGGCTACTACTCCATCTCCGACTATCAGTGATAATTTAACTTCAGACGGGACCGGCGCAGGAAGTTTTACAAGTAACATTACAGGATTACAACCCCTTACTAATTACCATGTAAGAGCTTATGCAACAAATAGTGCAGGAACAGCTTATGGAAATGACATTTTATTTACGACAGATCAGCAGCAACTAGCAACTGTAACAACCACTGCAGTTACTTCTATTTCAACAACAACAGCAATATCCGGTGGTAATGTTACTGCGAATGGCGGTTCAAGTGTTACTTCAAGAGGAGTATGTTGGAAAACCAGTGCCAATCCTACAATTAATGATAATAAAACAATGAATGGAACGGGAACGGGATCTTTTACAAGTAATCTTAGTGGACTTAGTCCAAATACAAAGTATTATGTAAGGGCTTATGCCACAAATAATGTTGGTACTGCATATGGTAATGAAGTTACTTTTATGTATATAATTCCAGAAATAAATGTCTGTAAGTGGTTGAATGATGCTCCTTGTTTCTTAAATCTTTCATTTGATGATGGTCAGCCGACACACATTACGATCGCAAATATACTCGAACAATATGGATTTAAAGGTACTTTTTATGTTGAAACCAGAGAATTGGACCACCCTGAATTAATGGCTATGTATACTAATATAGCTGCTTCCGGACATGAGATTGGCAGTCATTCAGTAAATCATCTCGATTTAACCAGCCTGAGTGAAACTGAATTACTTTATGAAATTGATGCAAGTGCCAGTAGAATAACTTCAGGTTTAAATACTATTTGTAGCAGTTTTGCGCATCCTTTCGATATAACAAACGACTACGTCAATAATACTATTTTTAGTAGAGATCTATTTACCAGAAATAATTCAGAATATTATTCTTCTACAAGACAAAAAATTGGTCTTTCAAGTGAGACTGAAATTAATGACGTAACTAATTTTATTGATGAACAAATCGCCAATAATAATTGCTGTCTAATTGCTGGC
This sequence comes from uncultured Bacteroidaceae bacterium, assembly GCA_964553465.1. GTDB lineage: Bacteria > Bacteroidota > Bacteroidia > Bacteroidales > CAZKMG01. The sequence continues at coordinate 6,527 of CAZKMG010000181.1, read as the reverse complement.
CATGGAATTGATGGTGGAGGATATTCTCCATTTACCACTGAGTTTTTTAATGAATTACTGACATATATTACAGGCGTTCAAAATAACAACAATGTATGGGTAACAACGATGAGTAATGGAGCGTTGTATGAGTCATTATTCTATGAGGTCATATTAACCAGCCAGATTGACCAGGCCAATCGTCAAATTGAAATTCAATTTAATTGTCCTGACAAAAGCATCTATAATAAATTTGATGAACTTTTATACTCATTTAAAATAAAGAAAAGTTCTTCCTGGTTTATACCAAATAATAGTATTGAATATATCGAAACCGATACTCATTACATATATACGATTGATTTAAAACAAACACAAGAATTAACTTTGCAATATGATATCATTGAATAACAAAACTAACAAAAAGACTTTTCTAGGATAAACTATGTCAAGACAGTAATTCCAAAAAATAGAGAAACGAATAAAATAAGATTGATTCCACCTACCGTGGAAAGTAATTCTTATTTATCTGGCATCAACGATCACATGAGGCTTTCAAAATGCTTCTAATGAACAGCAAGAATGTAGTATTAATAATAGCTTTGATTTGTGTTGGAGGAACAACTTCCAAGATCATTGATCCGGCGATCATATTGCAAAAGCCGGATATATTGACCACATTTGGCCGGAAAAATTTCAATTAACATACATCGCTTAATAACAACTACTTAACTCCGGCATTTGGTAGTCAATATAATCCGGGTATTTATGGTCAAGGTCACTGGCTTTTCCACTCAGTACCCGGAGCGGGATGCCGCTTGAAGGTGGCATTTCGTCCCGCAAAGCGGGACTCAACTTGAACTGTCCCTTGTACTGATAACTATTATACTACCAAAAAAGAAAAGCCTCATATTTCTATGAGGCTTCTCAGTACCCGGAGCGGGACTTGAACCCGCACAGCCGCAATGGCCACAGGATTTTAAGTCCTGCGTGTCTACCAATTCCACCATCCGGGCAAAAATATGAAGTATGAGATAGAGTACGGATGTTTTTCGAAAATTACAGATGGATTATTTGTTTCACGTCGCACATCTCACATTATAGAGCGGGAAACGAGACTCGAACTCGCGACCCCGACCTTGGCAAGGTCGTGCTCTACCAACTGAGCTATTCCCGCATCAAGGAATGCAAATTTAAGTCATTTTTTGTATTTTCAAAAACTAAAATTAAAAAATACCTTAGATCTAATAGAGATTCGCAAATCCTTCCCGGTAAATGAATTGAAAAGAAGTCTGAACCAGGTGGTCATTTTAAACCTGATAATTTTTTTATATCATTAAGTTTATTTAGTGCTTCAACCGGTGTAAGATTATTAATATCAAGACTTGCAATTTGATCCCTAATTTGCTTCAATACCGGGTCTTCTAACTGGAAAAAACTCAACTGCATCCCTTCCCTTGTTCCAGCAATCTCTGAAACTGGCTTTGACAAGCTTTCACCACCTGAAATCCCTTCTAATTCCTTCAGTATTTCCTCGGCTCGTTTAACCACACTTTTGGGCATGCCTGCCATCCTTGCAACATGGATGCCAAAACTATGCTCACTCCCTCCTTTGACTAGCTTCCTAAGAAAAATTACCTTATCATCTAATTCCTTTATTGAAATATTATAATTCTTTACCCTTTCAAATGATGATTCCATTTCATTTAACTCATGATAATGCGTAGCAAACAATGTCTTTGCCTTAAACCTTGGGTGTTCATGTATATATTCAACCATAGCCCAGGCAATCGAGATCCCGTCATATGTGCTGGTACCCCGGCCTATCTCATCCAGCAAAATAAGGCTATTATTTGACAGGTTATTCAGTATACTTGCTGCTTCATTCATCTCAACCATAAATGTCGATTCACCAAGAGAAATGTTATCAGAAGCTCCGACCCTTGTAAAAATTTTATCCACAACACCAATATATGCAGCTGATGCCGGAACAAAACTCCCAATCTGAGCCATTAAAACGATGAGAGCAGTTTGTCTGAGCAAAGCTGATTTGCCTGACATATTTGGCCCGGTAAGGATAATAATCTGCTGGTTCTCACAGTCCAGAAGAATATCATTTGAGATATAATCCTCTCCAACAGGAAGATTCCTCTCTATTACAGGATGCCGGCCCTGGTGGATATCAAGAACATCAGCCTCATTTAAAACAGGACGTGTGTAAGAATATTCAAGGGCGATATTGCTGAAAGCCACAAGGCAATCGAGCCTGGCTAAAAGATTAGCATTCATTTGTATCGCAGGAATATAATCACTTATACTCAGAATAAGTTGCTGGAAAAGACGGGTTTCCATCTCAATGATCTTCTCTTCTGCTCCAAGGATCTTGGTTTCATATTCTTTTAATTCCTCAGTTATATATCTTTCAGCACTTACAAGAGTTTGCTTCCTGATCCATTCCTGTGGCACCTTATCTTTATGAGTATTTCTAACTTCAATATAGTACCCAAAAACAGTGTTAAATCCAATTTTTAGAGATGAGATGCCTGTCTTTTCAATTTCTCGCTGCTGGATCTCTATCAGGAAATCTTTCCCTGAATACATAATTTTCCTTAACTCATCCAGTTCTTCTGATACACCTTTTGCGATGATATTACCTTTGTTCAGCTGGTTTGGCGGATCAGGAACCAATTCATTTGAAATTTTTTCCCTGACTGAATCACATGGATTAAGTTGTTCGGCAAGTTTCTTTAATGCGTTTATCCCGGAACTATGACAAATTTCTGTTAGAGGATGAATTGTGGACAATGAATTTTTCAGTTGAAGCATCTCTCTTGGAGTGATTCGGTTTACTGCAACCTTTGAAATAATCCTTTCAAGATCACCGGCTTGTTTAAGGTTCTCTTCAACAAGAATCCGGCTTTTCTCATCTTTACAGAAATATTCCACAATATCCAGCCTTTCTTCCAAAGGATATATATCTTTTAAGGGTAGAGCTACCCAACGCTTCAGCATTCGTCCACCCATGGGTGTTATGGTTCTATCTAACACATCGATTAAGGTGTGCCCTTCCTCATATATGGATTTGAAAAGCTCCAGGTTCCTTATAGTGAATCTATCAAGCCATACATAATGATCCTCCTCAATCCTTGCTAAACGTGTAATGTGATTAACATGATTATGTTGGGTGAGATCGAGGTATTGCAAGATAGCCCCGGATGCAATAATCCCCGCTGCGAGGCTTTCAATTCCGAATCCTTTAAGGCTCTTCACCTGGAAATGTTTGATCAGCTTTTCACGAGCATTATCCTCAGAAAATATCCATTCATCCAAAGGGTATGTATAATATGTGGAGCCAAATAAAGAACGAAATTCTTCTATTTTTCTTTTTTCAATCAGAATTTCTTTAGGTTGAAAACTACTAATAAGTTTGTCGATATATTCATAATTACCCTCAGCGGTAAAAAACTCCCCTGTAGATATATCCAGGAAAGCAATTCCTGTTATATTTCTTCCAAAAAAAACACATCCAAGAAAATTATTTTCTTTATGCTCGAGTACGTTATCATTAAATGAAATGCCAGGTGTGACAAGTTCTGTGATACCTCTTTTTACTATTTTTTTGGTGAGTTTTGGATCTTCCAATTGCTCACAGATTGCTACTCTCTGGCCAGCCCTGACAAGCTTTGGAAGATATGTATCCAGGGCATGAAATGGAAATCCCGCAAGTTCAACGAAAGAAGCAGCACCATTAGCTCTGCGGGTAAGCGTAATACCTAAAATTTCGGCTGTAAGAATGGCGTCTTCTCCGAAAGTTTCATAAAAATCCCCTACCCTGAATAATAAGATTGCATCAGGATGCTTTGCCTTGATGGTATAATATTGTTTCATCAAGGGAGTTTCAATATATTGACGTGTACTATCCAATGTATTTTTCCATTTAACAAAAGTAAGAAAATTGAAATAGCTAAATCGGGATGTAACTAAATCACATTAATTTTTTTATTTTAAGTCCAAATGGCCCCTATTACAGGAAGTCTCAATATCCTTTATGCACATTCTATTCAAAAATCAGTTGTCTATTATGATATAAATCTGGAGCCACCATTGATTCTCCTCGAAGCAAGCTTCGAGGAACTTCTCTCACGAGCGAAGCGCGTAATCATCGATCCCGTTAAGGATTTTTTTATTTTTATTGCTCGCTAACCCCGCAGCAGAGCTACGGGGAACTATTCTCACGATCCGCCTTAGGCGGAGAGTAATGCGCTCGTCGGGATTCAAAATTGCCATGCATTAGGGATGAAAGATTAAATAATATTGAATATGTGCTACTTCAATCTCTTTTGTAAACACAAAAAGTTGTTTTCCAAAATGGTACCATTTTAAGAGAATCGTATTCATACTATCATGTCACTAATAGTTAAGTTAAAAGGAGTTCAAATCCCAGTGTAAAAGAATATTTATGAACTTATCCTGGGAGAACTTACCGGATACGGAATAAAATTTAATGAAAGGATTGCGAACTCTTTTATGAATGCATATTTTATCTTCCTTTAAATAGTTCTGATTCGGGATAGATTATCCTGCTCGTTCTATTATTCCATCTTCATAAAATAAAAAGTATCCAATCCGAGAAATAATAGATAGTAAAATGGTAAGTTAGGGGGCCATTCATTAATAACTCTTTATAACTTTTCTTCGCAATACGAAAATCTATATAAATTTTATTTTAATTCTTTCAAATTGATTAGATTTGTTGACTATCAATCATTATATGTTCAAAAGCATAAAAGTTATGAAAAAAATCTTTCTATTATATTTGCTAATCGCAGCCATCGGGTTAAATACTCCTTGCCAGGTAAAATCGGATTCAATTCAAAAAGCTGAAAATTATCCTTCAAAAAAATTCATCCTCGATTATCTCTCCCAGGAAAAAACAATAGACAAATTTGGGACTATCGCTGACCAGATATGGTCTTTTGCCGAACTGGGAATGCAGGAATTCAAGTCCTCCGAATTACTTGCAAGCACACTTGAAAAAGAAGGCTTCAGTGTAGAGCGGGGACTTGCTGGAATCCCAACCTGTTTTATAGCTTCATGGGGCAGTGGACACCCTGTGATTGGGATTCTTGGAGAATTTGATGCATTGCCAATGTTATCTCAAAAGGCTGGCATCCCGGTAAAGGATCCTATCGTTGAGGGTGCCCCGGGTCATGGATGTGGGCATAACCTGATGGGATCAGCAAGTATTTCGGCAGCCATAGCTGTAAAAAAGGCAATGGAGAAATATAATATCAGTGGAACCATCAGATTTTATGGTTCACCCGCTGAAGAGACATTAATCAGCAGACCTTATATGGTCAGAGCTGGATTGTTCCAGGATGTTGATGCTGTCATTGATAATCATGCATCATCCGGATTTTCTACAGGATATGGAGTATCAGAAAACGCTGCCATATCTGTTATATTCAGGTTTCTGGGTAAAACTGCCCATTCAGCCGGTTCTCCCTGGTCAGGACGTAGTGCACTTGATGCCGTTGAAATAATGAATGTATCTACAAATTATATGAGGGAACATCTTTACTTTACATACAGGATGCATTATGTTATTACGGAAGGTGGAGAGGCTCCCAATGTTGTCCCTGATAAGGCTGCAGTATGGTATTATGTCAGGAATACAGATGACAGGATTGAAGATATGTACCGTCGTGTTGTAAATTGTGCAAAAGCAGCAGCCCTTGCCACAGAAACGACTCTTGACACAGTTAATGTTCTTACGGGGGTCCATCAAAAACATTCAAACAAAGGAATGGCTGAATTGATCTACAGCAATATCCTTCTTGTAGGGATGCCCTCATGGTCGGAAGAAGAGAATAATTTCGCCAAGGCACTTCAAAAAAACCTTAGTGAAAAAGAAAATGGTATGCCAACCGAGATCCCTCCTATAGCTTTGCCAAGCTCTATTCAGACAGGCGCAGGCTCCACAGATGTAGGTGAAGTAAGTCTTATTGCCCCTACAGCAACATTAAAATTTCCTGGCGAAGTACCTGGAGCAATTGGACATCATTGGTCACTGGTCGCATGCAACCGTGGATCTGCAGCGAGGAAAGGACTCATTGCCGGTGGAAAGGTAATGGCAGCCACTGCAATAGACCTTCTTACCAAACCAGAGTTACTGGATGCAATCAAAATGGAATTTAAGGAATATTCAAAAACCCATCCTTACAAATCTCTCCTTCCGGATGGAGCAAAGCCTCCTCTTGATCTTAACCGTGAACTCATGGAAAAATACAGGACGATAATGGAAAAAGCACAACAATAAACTGTGAGGGACCACCTGAAAGAAACTTACCAGAATATACATCAAAGTCACGTATTTTATTTTACTTTCATGGTCCTTTTCACAAATCATGGATTAATTGATTTTTATATAATTCTTAAATCCTAGCCAATCCCGGAAGGGCCAAATTTTTGAAAAAGGTGTAAGCACACGGTATCTGAGTTTTTCATGTTTGAACTTAGCGGGCATAATCCGCAGGTAGAAGAACCTT
>CAZKMG010000180.1:4046-7771 GCA_964553465.1 uncultured Bacteroidaceae bacterium | reverse complement strand
TTCACCTTTAACCGCCTTAGATGCTGATAACTCCTGCTAATTTTTCAGATTAATAGGAGATTATTATGATTAAGGAAATACCTCTTTCAGACAATCATAAACGAGCACTTTCATCAACCCTTTATCTCGTGGAAAAATTACTCATTGAGATACAGGAATCGATATTGGAACAAAGTGATTCTTGCTGTACTGAAATTGTAAATGATATTGACAAAGGAGCAATGACCAATAACCTTTCTGCCATACAAGAAGCAAAAACGCAAATTTGCAGTTTGGTTAAGAAATATAGTACAACTAGGAAGACTCAGCGACTTCAAAGAATCATTGATGCAAAAAAAACTAAGATTTGGGAAATTTTAAATGAATCTTTCTCTACGAATCTAAAAGCTTATGGCATGTTTCCAAATAAGTTTGCGGAGGAATATGATTTTGACATTAGAAAACTGATTGAAATAACAAATAAGATAAATTATTAATTATTTTAAATTAATAAAAATGAAAATCATTAATGTACAGGCATTGGAAATACTTGACTCACGTGGTAATCCTACGGTTGAAGTCAGCTTGACCCTTGAAGATGGTACTGAAGCCAGAGCAGGAGTACCAAGTGGTGCTTCAACTGGTGAACGTGAAGCATATGAATTACGTGACGGTGATAAGCAACGCTACCTTGGAAAGGGTGTCCGAAAAGCCGTTGAAAATGTCAACAAACCTATTACAAAAGAGGTTGTTGGTAAGTGTTTTGTTAGTCAGCGTGAACTTGATTATTCATTGATTAATCTGGATGGAACTCCCAACAAATCAAAACTTGGAGCAAACGCCATTCTTGGTGTATCGATGGCATATGCCCGTGCAAAAGCTATGAGTTCTGGCGTTCCCCTTTATCAATACTTAGGTGGTAGCAATGCACATTTGTTACCAGTCCCTTGCATGAATATTATCAATGGTGGCAAACATGCTGATAATAATGTAGACTTTCAGGAGTTCATGATTGCTCCGCATGGTGCTCCGACATTTACAGAGGCTATTAGAATGGGTGCTGAAGTTTTTCATACTTTGAAATCTGTGCTTAAAGCAAAAGGATACAGCACCGGAATTGGTGATGAGGGTGGCTTTGCCCCAGACCTGAAATCAAATGATGAAGCTGTTGAAGTTATTCTTGAAGCAATTGGTAAGGCTGGATATAAAGCAGGTGATGAAGTTAGTTTATGTCTTGACCCTGCCGCCAGTGAATTATGGGAAGACGGGAAGTACAAATTATTTAAAAGCACGGGTAAATTTCTAACCAGTGATGAAATGGTAAAACTTTGGGAAAGCTGGGTGAACCAATACCCTATTGTATTGATTGAAGATGGTATGGCAGAAAATGATTGGACAGGTTGGTATAACATGACCAAAATATTGGGTAAGAAAATTGAAATTGTTGGTGATGATTTATTTTGCACTAATAAAGCAATACTGACTGAAGGTATTCAAAAAGGTGTTGCCAATGCGGTACTGATTAAATTAAATCAGATTGGAACGGTTACCGAAACTCTTGAAACAATAGAATTGGCATATAAGAATTCATATAACTGCTTTGTGTCGCATCGAAGTGGTGAAACTGTTGACAGTTTTATTTCAGATTTAACCGTTGCTGTTAATGCAGGGCATCTGAAAACTGGAAGTGGTTGCAGGGGAGAGCGTGTTGAGAAATTCAACCAACTTATGCGAATCGAACATGCATTAGGTAGTGCTTCAAAGTTTGCAGGGAAAAAAGCGTTTAAAAATACCTGATATATCTTTTCACCGCGATCAATTTATATCAATGACTTTTGTAAACTAATAAATTACAAGGATTAATTTGTTTTTTATGGAATATTTGGTGGACTTTATCAATACTATTGGTTAAACATCAGAGTTATTCTCACCTCCATAAAAGGACAGTAGTAATCAATTAGTTGTTTTTTTATTTTTTCAAATATTTTTAAAAATTTTTTGAATTTTCCATTTTATTGTGACTTCTCTATAAATAGAAAAACGAGTAATATTGACCACATTGATCCGAAGTAAATTGATCATCTCATTCCGGAGTCAAGTATTTGTTATTAAGCTATTTATGCTAATTATCATTTAACCGACCAAATGTAGCCAATTTGTCCAGCTTTTGCACCTGTCCACCTGGACCTTAAAAAACCATGCTACAAGTTGAGGCAGACGGCAACTTAATTGTATCCCTTCCCAATATCCTTAACCAAAACTGGAATAATATTTGCTTGGTTAAAAAGCTGAGATGATTGTATCTTAAATGCTGAATATTTATGAAGTGAAACGGAAATATTTAACAACTTTTTTTTAACATTGTGAATTAAACTGTAATTCGGAAATTCCATATATTGGATAAATGACTATGGTGTCCGATCATAAAATATGGGAATTGCACCTGGCCATATTTGATCGGGACCTTGCAGGTCTTTATGACCTATTTATAAAGTCCAGTAGGGACGAAAAATCTTACGATCGGATAACAATGAATAGATAAATACTTTAATGACAGGTGAATGATCCGGGGTGTTCAATATACCTTATAAAATTAAATCAATTATGATGAAAAAGACACTGTTCTATCTCACAATGTTTATTGTTGTTTCTTTGCTGGCGGTCTCCTGCGAGCCGGAAGAAGAATCCTTCGATGAATCCTTATTGATAGGGAAATGGAAATCAGGAACTTTATACTACAAGTATTTGGCTGATGGCACAGGTGGTACCTGGGATACATCCGATGATGTCACCGAGGAAGAAGCGCAGGCTTTTACATGGACCCTGGTAAAATCGGAACTCACGCATATCCATATTTTAGAAATGGGTGGTAAGGTACCCAAAATTTACACTGTAACAGAATTAACGGCTACATCATTAAAATATCATGATGATTTTGGGGTGAACTTTTCTTTTACCAAAGTAAGCAAGTAGAAAGTACAGGACAGCCATAAATTTTTAGATATGAGCTTAATGGATATGCTATGAAAAGATTCATAAAGATTTTTTTTATTACGGTTTTATCGGTATTTGCAGTTCTGATTGTAACAATCAGCGTTGTGTTGTGGCTTGTTTTCACTCCTGAAAGACTTACTCCCATTATTCGCAATCAGGCTGAAAAATTCATCACTTGTCAATCAGAAATTGGTGATGTTGAATTAACATTTTTCAGCACCTTCCCGAATTTCGGATTAAAGGTCAAACAGTTGGCATTAATTAATCCGGTAGCTCAGGCGAGTTGTGATACACTGGTTAATGTTGAAGAGCTCATTGGTGTTGTTGATGCAGCCGCATGGTTGAAAAAGAATGAATTGATAGTGGTCGGATTAGAGATAAACGGCGGATCTATTTATGTTTTTTCAGACAGTCTGGGAAATACCAACTATGACATCAAAGGCACAGATACAACTTCATCCACCGGGGCAGGTTCAGAAACCAACTTACCCAGCATTGACATCAGGAATATAGCATTAAATGATATCAACCTTCATTATGATGATCTTTCATTAAAGCTTAATACGGTCATCCGCAACCTTACTGCTAAAATTACCGGAACTATTACACAGGATAGTTTAAGCGGTAACCTGAAGGTGAACAGGTCCGGGATCTCTTTTGAATATGAAGGGGAAAAATACCTTCAGCAGGCTTCTGTACGGTTCGATATTCCGGTCGATGTCATACCATCGCGTCAGTTTATAAGGCTTAAA
>CAZKMG010000180.1:0-4036 GCA_964553465.1 uncultured Bacteroidaceae bacterium | reverse complement strand
AATCAATGATCTGGAATTATGGCTCAACGGTACACTTGAGAATGACACCATCAACCAGGACATTATTACTGACATCAGCTATAAGCTAACATCCTGGCCTGTTAAAAACGTGCTGGCATTGGTGCCACCTTCCTTGCATTCATATTTCGAGGAGATTGATGGTGATGGCCTTTTGTCATCACAGGGGAGTATTAAAGGCCTCTTGAATAATTCCGGCATGCCATGGATGGACATCCATTTGTTAGTGGAAAAAGGAATGATGAAATATGCCGGTTTCCCGCTACCCTTGCGTGATATTGAAGGTGATGTTACTTTTTATTCCGATTTAAAAACCGACTCCCTTTCATTTGTGCGCATCAACCGGTTCAATGCCAACACACCCCAGTCAACTGTTAATATCAAAGGTTTGGTGAATCACCTCTTTACGGATATTTACTGTGATCTTACAACGAATGCCGGATTAAGGCTTGATGAGTTTAATCCGATGATACCGGACAGTATTAAGCTTAACCTCAAAGGAAGAGCAGTTGGAAAGCTTAAGTCAGCCTTTTCTTTGGCCCAGTTAGAGAAGATGCAGCTTGAAAAAATGAAGTTGTCCGGTTCGGTTACGTTGTCAGATTTTAATGTTATCTACGATAGTATATCATTTAAAACTGACCGGTCAAAAATTGACTTTGCATTACCCAACCTGAAAGCCTCAGCAGAAAACTCAAAATTTGCTTTTGCAACCATCCTTTTGGACAACATGATAGCAGGCAAACTTGAAAGTTATAATGCATCCTTTCAAAATGCATCTTTCACGCTGGAAACATCCGATGTGAGAGATACGACCAGGATACCTGATTTAATATGCTCCTTTAACATGGATTCTTTATTTGCCGAGATGGATACCATGAACATTGCTATTATTAAACCGAATGGAAAAGTATCGTTATCTCCGAGGGTTGACAAGACTGATCAACCCAGGATCATGTTGTCTTACAAAAGTGAACAGTTAAAAACCATGTTCGGGGAAAATTCGGCTGTGGTAAAAAAAATCAGCCTGGACACCGACATCCTGAATGACAATACCCAAAAAGATATCTTTCTGCAATGGCTCGTTAAAGGTTTTATTGACATGAACCAGGGTATTATCAACATTTCAGGTCTTTCACATCCAATTGAGATCCCTTCAATAAAAATGAATTTCGAGCCAGAGACATTTAGTATTAAGGAAGGGACACTACAAATTGACAAGTCTGATTTTCAATTAACAGGTAATTTAAACAACATATTATCATATTTCAGGGGCGATTCAATACTACGGGGGAATTTCAGTTTTGTGTCGAAAACAACTGATATTTCCCAATTAATGGCACTTACAAACGGAATCGGGAATGAAGATACAACTGAAGTAGAACAACCTGAAACTTCGGAGAGTGATTCAACTTACACAGGTCCTTATATGGTGCCTAAGGGGATAGATATATTGCTTAGCACCAACATAAAAATGGCTACCATGGGTGTTGATACGGCCACCGACATTAAAGGTAATGTGCAGGTCCACGATGGTATCCTGTTGCTCGATGCGCTTAGCTTTAAAACCCCTGCTGCCAGGATGCAACTGACGGCTGTGTATCGTACACCACGGAAGAACCACTTGTTTCTTGGGCTGGATTATCATATGCTCGATATTGAGATCGGTGAATTGTTAACCATGATACCTGATATTGATTCGTTGATGCCTATGCTGCGATCATTTGGAGGGAAGGGAGAATTTCACATTGCTATCGAGACATACCTGGACTCAATGTATAACCTTAAAAAATCAACGTTACGGGGCGCTTCATCTATCAGAGGGAATAACCTGGTATTGATGGATGGGCAGACTTTCAGTGAGATTGCCAAAAAACTCAAATTCAATAAAAAAACAGAAAACAAAGTTGATTCTTTATCTGCCGAGTTCACTATCTTCCGCAACGAAATTGATATTTACCCATTCCTGATTGTAATGGATAAATACAAAGCAGTGGTAGCAGGACGACATAATTTTGATCTGAGTTTCGATTACCATGTCTCAGTAATTGATTGTCCATTACCAATAAAACTGGGATTAGATATTAAAGGCAATATGGATAATTTATCTTATAGTTTGGCGAAATGCAGATACGCAGAGTATTATCGTCCCTCATCGAGGCGAGTTGTTGAAAACAAACAACTGGAGCTGAGGGAGATGATCCGAAATATGCTGACACAAAAGGTGAAAGAATAAAACTCAGGAGCGATTTCAGGCTTACTGGCATGAGTCATTGACCATCCCGGGTGTCCCTGAGTCACCAGTAATATATGCTGAACTGGATATACACCAGGAATTTCCTGAAACGGCATCAGTGGCATTCATTCTATCTGGGCTTAATATGATTGATGCACCTGGAATGGACTGGAAATTCTCTCCTCCGTAATTGATGGAAAAGATCAATTCCCCGGGATTTGTTCCCGAATCCTTATTGTATATTGCAAGATCAGCCCCGGTATTGGGTAGTACGATATCTGAGCCATAAACATAATTATTGGAAGAATCTATGGCTATTTCTGTTCGTGCGAACACAAAATATTCCCCTGGCAATAATTCAAATGAATCAGTGATGGTATGTCTGTTAGTGCTGTCCCTTACCAGTACAAGGTTCTGGAGATTAACTGTGCGATTCGAATTATTGTAGATCTCAAACCATTCCCCTTGTGTATCAGTAAGAGCCATGGGATCGAACATGATCTCTGTGATAAGCAATTCACCATATCCTATCTCATTGTTTTGTTGCATACCTGAATCGTCTGTTATTTCAATGACCTCCACCGGTATCTCTGTTTCATCCAAAAATATCTGAAACTTTGCCCAGCCGTTATCTAAGGTTGAATTCACATAAATTTCGTAGTGTCTGCCGGTAAGTGGTTCGGGGATGCTTCCGGATAATGTTTTAATGCTTTCTGATCCATCAGGATTCATGTAAGTAAGTTCAACGAGGATATCAAGCGGTAAAGTATGAAAATAGCCCAGCCTTGTTTCATCCTTTGTGAATATCAGAGTACCCAAAGCCGAAGATACAGTAGTCGAATAATCAACAAAACTCTTTATAAGAGTATCGGAATAAACGACACTAACAATAGTATTGGCCAGCCCGCAATTAACCATGACCGATTCTTCCATGTTACTGCTGATGGTAAATACCTGGGATACTCCATAGAAATATGGATTTTCAAATGCAGCCGGAAGGTTATTATTTGAATGCGCTTCTACATAGTATTGACCTGTTTCCAGCTCTATGCTGTCAGGCATGGCTGATGCTGTTTCGAATATCATTATCTGTGTACCATCTGCCCTGTATACAATGACTTTAAAATCTTCAGGCTGTTGTGATACTTTTAATCCCTTGCTCACCTCATAATCACGGATAATAATTCCAATGTCAACAATTAAAGTGCCTGTTTTTTTCCCGGATTTTAGATCTTCTTTCTGGCAAGAAATTAAAATGATCGTTACAAAACTAAACGCCAATAGAAAAAGTTTTTTCATAGTATTAATTTTTTGTGATTAGATAAATAAAAAAATCTTTATCTATTCATGTTAAAAACAATAAAATCTCAGCGTGGCTTTTTAATTTTTTTTATTTTTTATAGCGACCTGCTTTGTTTACCTGTGGAAACATAACTTATTTGATTGCAGCCGGTGGATTGTCTTGCTGCAGTAATAAAAAAATTCAAAAATATCTCAGATTTACCTTGTAAAAGTGAATATTCAGTCAGAGGAAGTTACCCGGGACTCAATCAACACAGCTAGGAAAATTTAACAATTAAAAGAGCTTTGATATAGTTATCCTCATATTTCCAGACACTTGTCCGGAAGCGGGCTTTCTATGCTCTTCGGACTTACCTGTGCCTTACAAGTTTTTTCAACTATGATGAGTGTGCTGTCTTTTGTATGATATTAATTAATCATTTTAATATTCCGGAATTAAATTTTGGCTTTTAGACTGGCAAGTTATACCCAGGAAAGGGGCCT
>CAZKMG010000179.1:0-7778 GCA_964553465.1 uncultured Bacteroidaceae bacterium | reverse complement strand
CAGTACTTGCCATAACAGAATAAATATAGGCAACAAATTATATACCATTGCTTACGGGAATCCTTGTGCAGTGAATGTTGATCCAGTGGAAAAAAAGCCACTTTATCATTTTCTCCCTGCTTCAAAAGCATTTTCCATTGCTACAGCAGGATGTAATTTAGCCTGTTTAAATTGCCAGAACTGGACAATTTCCCAGGTAAGTCCAAGAGAAACAAAGAATTATGATCTAATGCCATTCAGAGTTGTTGAGGAATGTCTGAACAGTAAATGTGAATCAATTGCATATACTTATTCAGAACCGATTACTTTCTATGAATATACTTGTGATACATCAAAGATGGCAAGGGAGAAAGGAATCAAAAACATACTTGTTTCGGCAGGGTATATTAATGAGGAGCCTCTTCGTAATCTATGCAAATATATTGATGCTGCTAATATTGATCTAAAATCTTTTAAAGAGAGTATATACCTTAAACTTAATGCTGGTAAGCTCCAACCAGTATTAAACACATTAAAGATCATGAAGGAAGAAGGAGTATGGTTAGAAATAACTAATCTTGTAATACCTGGCTGGACGGATGACATGGACATGATAAGAGAAATGTGTCAATGGTTGTTTAAAAACGGTTTTAAGGATACTCCACTTTTTTTCAGCAGGTTTCAGCCTTTGTATAAATTAACTCAATTACCAGCCACTCCTTTGGCAACACTTTTTAAAGCTAGAGAAATAGCTCTTAGTTCAGGACTTAATTATGTATATACTGGTAATGTGCCGGGAAGTAATACAGAAAACACATATTGTCCAAAATGTAAAAATGCGCTTATAATTAGAAAGGGATATTCTATTGTTGAATATCACATAGATAATGGCAGTTGTAAATTTTGCAAAGAAAAAATCTCAGGTGTATGGAGTTAAAAAAGGAGAACGGTCTTTATCAATAAGTACACTTGATCAATGAATTAAATTATTTTCATAAAAATTTTAGTGTGAAAGGCTGAGATTCTGAGTTTATATTCCATTAATATATGATATATTATTTGTTTTAATGCTTGCCGGGGGTTTAAACCCCCGGCAATTTAATTATAAAAATTTTATGGCATTAACTAAGCTTTGGATACATTGTGTATGGTCTACTAAACTTCGAATCCCATTTTTAAACTCCACTATTCGCAATGTGTTATTGGATCATATAATTAAAAATTCTGAAAATAGAAGCATTGAAATCGCTCAAATTGGAGGATGGTATGATCATATTCATGTATTAATTAAAATACATCCATCACAAAACCTTTCAAGTATTATTCATTTAATAAAAGGAGAATCATCCAGCTGGATAAATAAAGGGGAATATTGCCCTGCCAGGTTTGAATGGCAAGAGGCATATTATGCTGAAAGCATAAGTACTAAAGATATAAAGTTTGTTAAAAATTATATTCGAAATCAGGAGGAGCATCATTCAAAAAGAACTTATTTTGATGAGATGAAATTGATGAAAAAAAATAAATTTTTCAGGTAATTTTCAAATAAAAAAGTACTAGATTTTGAAAAAATTTGACATTAATAATAGAATGAATACTGATGCCGGGGGTTTAAACCCCCGGCATCAGGTATCAGGCATCAGTGAATCAGGTTTTTTATTTATTGAATAATTATTTTTTTGAATGAAGCTTTACTCCTGGAGTTTTACCATAATTAATAATTACGTTTTCTCCGTCATTTAATATTGAAAGACGTGCTGCTTCAACAACCAGTTCATTTATATAACTATTTGCCGGTGTAGCAATAATCCCTTTTTTATCAACATTTTTTATAATTTCCTTTCTTTTTACAAGGGATTCAGAATCTGATAAAGATTGAACTTCGTTTTCGATTTGATAAGCCATTTTAACCGATGCAGAAACAGAATCAACTCCATATCCAATTGGTTTATATCCCTCACCTTCCCATGGAATGATTTTATAAAAATCAGGGCTGACATAATTAAAATGTGAACCGGCGCATCCGATGCCTTCGAGGTAAGAGTGTTCAACTCCTCTGAATTGATCATCATGCTTTAACATTCCGGTTTTACCATCACCCTCAAAAAACATTTGTAAATTTTGTTCATTGCTTCCTGCAGCCTGATCCGGATATCCCAATCCGTTAATAATTGAAAGTAAAGCATTGTTTTCGAATCGGACTCTGCCATTAGCCCACATATATCCTTCATTACCATTTGGAAATTTTCCTTTAATACCCGACACGGATACTTCAACTGGTTTTAATCCTGTAATGAAATATACAAGATCAACATAATGACAGCCAATATATACAAATGGATCAGTCTTATCGCATGTGAACCAACTTTGAAAATTAGAAGATCTGTAAAAATAGGGTTCAATTAATTTTGCCTCCCCTATGATAAATTCACCAAAATGTTTCAATTCATACCCTCGCTTAGCCATTAAGGACCTACGATCAAAACGTTTATGATATTCAACACCAACAAACAAACCTTTATCATACGCAATTTTTTCAATCTCAACGGCTTGTTCGTATTTGAGTACCAGAGGTTTTACACAAAGAATATGTTGATTATGCTTTAATGCTTCCATAATTACAGGGTAATGAAGTTGATCTGGCATTGCAACAACAACCATCTGTCTTGGCTTCATCCTTGCGATAATATCTTTATATAATTCAGGGAATTTTTTTTCTTCCGGTTCAGAAAGAGCAGGATAAGCATCAAAATCCTGTCCTGGAAAGGCATCTATGATATCCCGGCTGGTTTTTAAAATTTTTAATGGAGCCGAGTCAAGTGCGCAGATCTTTATATTGCTTACAATACCTGAGCGCTGAAGATGATAAATTGAAGGTAATATTAAATCATGTGTGATCATACCTCCACCTACAATAAAAATGTCTATCGGATTCATTGGTTTAAATTTTTATTATTTTCCTAAAATTTCATCGCAAGCTTCTTCAAGAACTTTTAACCCTTCAGTTAAAGCTTCTTTAGAAATCATTAAGGGAGGGGCAATTTTAAGGCATTCTCCTGCAATACCCACAGGGGCAAACATTAACAGACCCTTATGAAAACATTTTTCATTAATTTTGAATGCTGTTTCAGAATCAGGTGTTTTTGTGCCTTTTTTAACCACCTGTATACCAGCAACAAGGCCTCTGCCCTGCACACAACCCAGGATATCGGGATATTTATTCCTGATTCTGTGTAATTCCGGAATTAATATTTTGCCCAGGTTTTTAGAATTATCTACTAAATTTTCTTTCAGGATAATTTTCAGACTCTCGATAGCTGCCACTACCGGAAGCGGACTTCCGGAGTGAGTAGAAGTCATTGATCCCGGTGCGTAAAGACCCATGATATCTTTTCGACCAATAACTGCTGAAATGGGCAGTGAAGAAGATATACCTTTTCCACATGCTATCAGATCAGGTTTTATTCCATAATGTTCATAAGAAAACATTTTTCCTGACCTTCCAAAGCCAGACTGAACTTCGTCGAAAATGCTTACAATATCATTATCCTGGCAAAATTTTTCAAGTTTTTTTGCATATTCGACAGGAAAGAAATCCGGGCCAACACCCTGAAATGATTCCGTTATTATTCCAGCAATTTCAGAAGGCTTTATATTCTGACTTTTAATACTTTCAAGAAAAAGATCAAATGAAGTATTTTCATTTTTATATCCATCAGGAAAAGGGACCTGGATAAATGTCTTACCTTCATCAATAATCCAGGTTTTTAATTTTGCCATACCTCCAGCAAGTTGTGCGCCAAGTGTTCTTCCATGAAAAGAATTGGTAAAGGATACAATGTATTTTTTTTGTGGGCCATGTTTTTCAAATCCATAGGTCTTGGCCAGTTTAATACAATTCTCTGTGGCTTCACTACCAGTACTGAGAAGAAACACCTGATAACTGGAAGGATCCGGAGATATATCCTGGAGCATTTTTGTCAGCTCTGCACGTTTTTCATGCACAAACACATATGTAGCAAGAAGTTTACTGTCCAGTAATTTCTGTAAAGCTTTAATAATTTCTTTTCGTCCATGCCCGGCATTTGTTATCAATACTCCTGAGGACCAATCGATCCATTTGTTTCCCCATTTATCATATACCTGAAATCCTTCGGCTTTATCCCAAACTACAGGAGGTTGGCCCATCATTGAAACAGGTTCGGAGTGGTTAAGCGACTCAAAAATAGGGAGTGATTCAGGAACGGGTAATTTTGTTTTAATCTTTCTGAATTTTGTGCTTATTGTTGGCACATCAACCGGTGTTAAATTATATTTTGCCATTTTCAAAACTATTAAATAGATTCTTTAAAAGTTCAGCAATATTAATGATTTAAAATAGAAGATCAAATAAAAATTAAGATTCACCACTACTTTAGTGATTGATTTATTTGGCTTTCAAAAAATCTAAATATTTGTTTTTGCATCTCTAACATTTATCTTTGTTTACCAGGTTTAGAATACTAAAAATCCTTAAATAAATATAAAAATTAATCCCATGAAATTAATCAGGATCTTAAGATCAAACATCTTTTTATACGTCTTTCTTGGAATTTTGTCTTACAAAAGTGTTAAGGCACAGAATCATCAGGACATTCTATTGTTAAATGGAACAGTAGATTTTGAACAGACCGAATTAGCATTTCCTCCAACAGAATTTAATCATAAAATACAGGTACCAGGATTAGTAGATCTTGCTCAACCACGACTTGATCAATATGACAACTATTTTTCAGGTACACAGAAATTAAAATATCACTGGTACCGGTTTATTTTTAAAGTCCCGGCTAAATACGAACATAAGTACGCTACCTTAACATTGCTCAAAAGCATGTTCAATACACAGATTTACTTAAACGGATATGATTGTGGAACATTTATGCAATGCAGTACACCTATTGATGCTGACCTGACTCCCTATCTAAAATTTAATAATGAAGATAATATCCTTTTGATAAGGATTGGTGAAGAAAAAAGAATACCTAAGGAATCAGCCCTTGGATTTGACAGGGAAAAATTTTCTTATATTCCAGGAATCTGGGATGATATTTTTATAAATTTTACAGGTCCGGTAAGAATTGGAAGAGCTTTAATACTTACCAGTTATGTTAAAAAAGAAGTAACCGTAAAGCTAAAAGTTGAGAATGTCAGTAAGATGTTACAACGTAACATGGAGATGGCTTATGCTGATTATACTCTTACAGGATTTATCCGAGAAAAAAAATCCGGAAAAAGAATTACCCCTGATTTTTTAATTCATGGCAGAGTGAAATCACAATTGGAGACGACACATGAAATTATCGTTCCGGTTTCAAATCCTGAGCCATGGTCCCCTGAGAATCCTTTCCTATACCAGGTTGTATTAACGGTTAACACGGATTCGTTTACCAATGATAAATATGGTAATCCTGAGACTAAACAAAAGAAATATCCTGAATATTTATATGGAACATCTGATGTAGTATTGGCAAACATAGGAATAAAAGATTTTACGGCTGACGGACCAAACTTCTCACTGAATGGAGAAAAATATTTTCTGGCTGGAACAAGTGTAACTTTAAATCGATTTTTTGAAGACCCTGACAGAAAATCTCTCCCTTGGGATAAAAAATGGGTGGAAGAGATGTTTATACATATTCCAAAGCGAATGGGATTCAATGCCTGCAGGGTTTGTATCGGGCTCCTCCCGAGATTTTGGTACGATATGGCCGATGAATATGGAATACTTCTTCAAAATGAATATCCTATGTGGCAACTACGGGGGAGTGAAAGTGAAATGGAAAAGGAATATACCGACTGGGTCTGGGCAGATGGTACCCATCCGTCCATTGGAATTTGGGATGCTTTGAATGAACAGAAAAGTGATTTTATCGGCAACAGACTCATTCCTGGCCTATTAAAACTTGATCCATCACGTATTTGGGATGCCGGTTATATGACAGCCGCAGATATGAAAATACAAATGGCTGAATCCCATCCCTATGAACTGGGATTTGGTTGGTGGACTACGGATGAAGCGCTGAATAGGCAACGAAAAACATATAGTTTTGGCGTATTAACTCCAACAAGAAAGCCAAATCCTACAAATTACCCGGTACTGGTGAATGAATATGGATGGGTTTGGCAATCCAGGGACGGAACTGAGTCAGGGATACGTGTAAAGGGAGAGTTTTTAAAGGATCAGATAACTCCTTATAAAGACAATTATGAGTACTATGAACCGGGTGGTGAAGTTTTGTACAGGGGTCGTGATATTTATAAATATTTCCTGGGAGATAATCCAACACCTGAGGAGCGACGAAGGTTTGAGGCGTATTACCTTGGAATACAGGGGGAAAAGTTAAGGGCAAGGAAGACTTATGCCGGGATACTTTCATTTGTTTATTTAAGCAATAACAAAGGATATACTGGTGACTGGTTTATGGGGAATGT
Organism: uncultured Bacteroidaceae bacterium; assembly: GCA_964553465.1. Taxonomy (GTDB): domain Bacteria; phylum Bacteroidota; class Bacteroidia; order Bacteroidales; genus CAZKMG01. The sequence goes on along the minus strand of CAZKMG010000179.1, from coordinate 1,328 downwards.
GGCTGACCTTAATCCAAGCCAGGCGTTGATGGTTCAATACCATAATTTTAAAAGATTTGCTGTTTTCATTGATTATGAAGACCAGAGATATAATAAAAACAGGGGATTTCTTGAACCGGGAGCTTCACAGTCTATAAATTTAATTGCTACAAGTGAAACAAAAGAAAATAAGAATGGAAAAATTACAATAAAACTCATCAACTCTTCAGGAAAAACTGTTTTTACAAAAAATGCAGAAGTAGAACTTTCTCCGTTTGGCATTAAAACAATTCCTGTATCTGTAAAATTTCCTAAAACAAAGGGAGGTTATTTGCTTATCACTGAACTTACTGATCTGGCAGAGCAGCAAACAGCATTAAAACAAGTCAGTATACGTTATCTTCGGGTTGGTAACATTGAAAATCCTAAATTTTATAATTACAATTATGTAATGCCTTAAGAACAATTCGGAGTTTATATATTTATTGACCATAACAAATATTATTATCTATGAAACGAGCATGAATTTAACATGCTTAAATTCACAAAAAAGCATGTTTAAATTCATCGCGAGTTCCCCCGCTTTTACGGGGCAGGCTATGTGACCATAAAAAATAAAAATTTAAACACATGAAAACACTGTTTTTAATCAGTTTATTGGCATTTTTCCTTGCTGGAATAAATGGTCAGAATACTAATTCATCAACCAGTGATGATAAAATTCTTGAAATGTATGCAGGCCTTCGTGTGGCGGATGTTTGTGATGGAATGGATATAGTCGGGTTACGGGATGTTGGGATATTAGATCAGCATATTGAACCGCTCTGGAAAGATAATGATAATTTCAGTCATATAATCAGGGGAATTGCTGTTACATCAAGGTATGTGCCAACGAACAGGGTGATAAAGAATCCGATGAGCGAAGATGATTTCGCAAAATGGGAATCAAACTGGTATGGAAATATTTCCCCTGAACCTTTCGTAACATTTCTAAAAAAAGGAAGCGTTATTGTTTTGGATGTCAGTGGAGATGGAGAAACGGGATCAGTAGGTTCTAATAATATCCTTTTGTGGAAAAGCAAGGGGGCTATTGGTGTTGTATCAAATGGAGGCATTCGGGATATAGATGAAGTTATCAAAGAAAAAGTACCTGTATACCTGGATTTTGAGAACAGGGGAAGGGGGATCAGACCGGGCCGTAACGAAATTGAGTCAGTAAATAAACCTGTAACGATAGGAGGTGTCCTTATCCGATCAGGAGATATCATTGTGGCCGATGGAGATGGTGTAATATGTGTTCCACGGGAATATGCCGAACAGGTGGCAAAAGTTGGAAGAAAGATCCTGGA
>CAZKMG010000178.1:0-7790 GCA_964553465.1 uncultured Bacteroidaceae bacterium | reverse complement strand
CGAGCGGCTTAAATAATCCAGTGTGTTAGGATTCATTTCCGGGGAATATTCAATTTTACCACCATTTTGTGTATAGTATGGACAGGTGTAAGGGCAACCTTCTTTGGTGGCTGTCCATTTTTTCAGGATCATTTCCCAGTGGTTATACACGTGCCAGTCGGGAACTTTTTTATCATGCATGCTTGAAGCTCCAACCCCTTCGGCATTTAATGCGGTAGAAAACTTTCCTGCTATGTTCGAATCCGGTAGATAGAAAATAAGAACTATACCGGTATCTCCTTCAGGATCATTCATCCGGCGAAATTCAATACCCTTGATTCCTGAAATGGCCTGTTTTATTCGCTGTTTATTGTTACGCATCTGTGATAAAAGCCCATCAAGTTTCTTGAGTTGTTCGCGCATGACAGCACCCGTGAGTTCAGACATCCGGAAGTTCATCCCGGGGAAAAGTTCACCTTCATATCGTGCTTTGACAAATCGGTTCTCCGGTCCGCCCGGCCGCCAGCAGGCAGCTGTGTCATGATAACCCATGGCCCTGTCGTTCAGACGTGGATCATTGGTAGTTACAATACCTCCCTCTCCGGCAGTAATGATTTTATGATACTGGAAACTGAAAGCTCCCATGTCACCAAAACTCCCGAGCCTCTTGCCATGGTAAGATCCCCCTGCAGCCTGCGCCACATCTTCCAATACTTTAATGTTATGCTTTTTTGCTATGGCCAGGATCTGATCCATATTACAAGGAGCGCCACGCATATGAACAGGAATAACCGCTTTTGTCCGGGGAGTAATACGTCTTTCAAAATCAGAAGGGTCCATAGTGAGTGAATCGTCCACTTCCACAATTACAGGTATTGCTTTGGCAGCAACAACCACTGCACAGGATGCAAAAAAAGTATATCCCGGAACGATTACCTCATCTCCCGGACCAACATTCAGTGCAACAAGTGAAGATAGCAGTGCCGAAGTACAAGAATTAGTGGCCAACGCATATTTTACACCTATTTTGGCCGCAAATTCTTCCTCAAACTTTCTCACCCGTGATTCAACATTTTCCGGACCATAATACCTGAAAAGATATTTATCATCCAGTACTTTCATGACCGCTTGTTTTTCCTCCTCCCCTATCTCTAATCCACCGGGATACATAGGAATATTAGTTGTTGTCTTGGCCTTTGGCCCTCCGTCAATAGCAAGTTTTAGTTTTGCAGATTCCATGGTTTTATCAATAAATTTTTAAAAAATGTAATTCATCATTTTAATAACTTCAAGGCTTATGCAGTATTAATCATTTGTTATGCTTTAATGATCAAGCATTTGAGAATATTTTAATAGTATATAAAATTAGTAAATTAAAATATCCTTAATATTGGAATATACTTTACCCAAAAATCAAATATACCTCTAATCGAATATATGTACAAATACATGATATCAACTGCTCCTGAATTTAGCAGACTTTTAATTCGACTTCTTACAAAGTTATTTGATAAATTAACAAAGGGATGAGCAAGATGAAGAAAAAAAGCTATTCCCGTAAATATATTTATAGAGTTCGTTTTTCCATATATTCTTTATAATGCATTCTCTATTTTGTACAGAAAATACGGCATGAATATGGATCAGTGTAAAGGTATTAGCCATGTCAATATTTCGTTCCTAAAGGAACTTTTTTGCTTAAACGGTTATCATTTATACCCATGTGTTGACCCTAATGGGTCAATTGAGATGATTTCCCGCATGATGTATACAATCAAAACACTTAATATAACATATTTTCCGGTTAGAATAACAGAGCCGGAGTTAAAATAAAGGAAAGTATTACGGTTCATTTTGCCAGCCCCAACATTAAAGCAACTAATGAAAGCGATTTTACTGGTCTTCCAAATGGGTACCGTTATTATAATGGATTATTTAGACTCATTCAGATAAATGGATATTACTGGACTTCGAGCCAATCTTACTCTTCAGATGCATATGTCAGAGTTTTGTACTCTGGTAGTATTTAATTGATGAGACTACCTTATTATAAATAATACGGTTTGCTGTTTGAAGCGTTAAGGATATATTGCCACGTGAATAAATATTTTACTGACTCCGCCTGAACTTACAACTGAATTTATTTCTGCTCAGATTTCACATCCCTAAATGCTTGAGCGCCTCATAAACCAGGAAAGCCGGCCAGACAATGGCCTTTAAAAATCCTAATACACCCATCCATAAAGTTGTGGATTGAGAAATAAAATAAATTGCTGCCCCAATAAGGCCCAGTCCATATACAGCACCTCCTGAAGCATTTTTTTGGATGTCTTGTTTCATGATATTGTCTCCTTTAACAATTTTATTAATAAAAAAATAAGATGTGTGGGTTTAGTGAATGTTTCTCTGATCGAACTAATTTTTATTCGGTACAGAAATCCATTAATCCCTTCTTAAAGATAATTTTATTCTTTTATTATCTTATCATAAGATAAATATTTATTCAATATAAATACTTCACTCATGATATGAAAGGTAGTTTGGTTTCATACAAAACATAATAAGAAAATCTTTGTTTTATAAAGAATAGGAAAACACATAAATTATATGAAACGGAGAAAATTTATCCTGGTAACTTTAGCACTTTATCCATTGACACTCATCGCAAAATTGATACCTGCAAATATGACAAGGACAGGCAAAGGATTTAAAGTAATTTCAGGTGAAGCTAGATTTGGCGTACACTATAAAATGAAGGGTGTTACCCTAAATACGCTTGATATAAAAATATCGGGAAAGGACACTGAAAATGATTTAGCTGTATTTGAACAGACAGGTTTAACACCTAAAGGAGGACCTCCTCTACACATCCATCCGAACCAGGATGAGTGGTTTTATATCATTGAAGGAGATTATTTGTTTCAGGTTGGCGAAGACAAATATCAATTGAAAACAGGTGACACGATTTTCCTCCCAAGAAACGTTCAGCATGCATTTGTTCAACTAACTGATAAAGGAAAAGTGATTGTATCTTATCTGCCTGCCGGTAAAATGGAAGAGTTTTTTGCGGTAACCGATAAATGGGCTTCACCACCCACAAAAGAAGAGATTGTAAAAGTATTTGAAGATCATGATATGAGAGTAGTAGGCCTTCCCTTAACTGTAAATTGAGAAATTGTTCAAAAAGCATAAAAGCACGACACTATTTATATTTTATCAGGGGGGTATTAATTTCAAGAGCTTAAAACTATTCAAGTTCCGTATACCCTGATAGTGAAAGGTTCCGAAATCCTCAACAAAACAAATGCGCAACAATAATGATTATTTCAGTAATAATGATCATTTCAATTACTAAATTTGGTTGACATTTATTAAAATAGAATGCAAATTGCAAAATCAATACCTCGTCCTGATGTTTTTGCGTTTATCTCGCCGCAAAACATCATAACTTTGTAAATATACCAAACATGCAACTCGACCTTATAAAAAGAACCCTTGGTAAACCTTATTCCGACCTTGAATTTTTATTGCAGTGTTTTTCTGAAGTATTAATTGAGAACAAGGAACAAATACTTGTTCAATATATACCATGGTTTACTGACCATATGCCCGACCAAAGTAAGGTTGATAAGGATAAGCTATTTCATCTCTTTTCAGTTTGTTTTCAATTGCTTAACCTGGCGGAGGTAAATGGTGCAGTACAGAACCGAAGGGCTAAGATGGAACAGAATGGACTTGCAAACATCAATGGTTTGTGGGCGAATGTTTTAATCGATTTAAAAAATCAAGGAGCGGACGAACAGCTTATTAAACAAGAGTTTCAGAATATTTATGTTGAGCCTGTGCTTACAGCACACCCTACTGAAGCCAAACGACCTGTGGTATTGAGTTTATACCGGGAATTGTATCTACTCCTGGTAAAGCGGGAAAATTCAATGTATACCTCCTATGAGCAGGAAGAAATTAAGAACGATATCAAGCAGGTTTTACATAAATTATGGTACATAGGTGAAATTTTTATCCAAAAGCCTGAGGTTGAATCAGAACTCGAAAATGTTGTGCATTATTTCAATAAAGTCTTTCCCGATGTGTTGCCTATACTTGATATGAAATTGCAACAAGCCTGGAAAGCAGCTGGATTTGATGCTGAACTGATTCAGAATACTGAATTATTTCCTACACTTCATTTTGGGAATTGGGTAGGTGGCGATCGCGATGGCCATCCTTTTGTAACATCTGAGGTTACTGCTTTTACATTAAAAATACTGCGTTTGCATGCATTATCAAACCTTAATAATTTACTTGATGATCTCTCGGATAAACTTAGTATTTATTGCAATAAATCAAAGCTTAAATCAGAATTTATTACCAGGCTTACTATTTTGGAGAAAGAGCAGAAATCTACTTTTCAGTCATATTATTTTGAACCCTTCCGTCAGTACATCCACTTACTGATGCTGAAACTTCCCTTGGTGGAGCGCATAGAAGGCGGTATTGAGCTGCGCGATATAGCCATTTCCTACCATAATTCTGAAGAACTTATGTCTGATTTGCGGCTATTAAAAGAGACTCTTCAGGTATTTGGTGCTGCATCGGTTGCCCGATACGATTTACAGAAAGTATTGAGGCATATCAAAGTGTTTGGTTTCCATTTAGCGCATCTCGATATCCGGCAAAACAGCAAGCATTACGAGGATGCCTTGCTCGAAATTATAAGGAGTAGTTTACCGGATCAATTTGATTTAATTAAAAAAGACAGGCTTAGATATGAAAAATTCATACTTGATGAACTAAAAAATAACAGGCCTTTTAATAACCGAATTGATTCCTTGAAATCTGAACTTGCCCGAGAAGTAATTAAAACTTACCGTATCCTGGCAAAACATATATTTAAATATTCTGAAAGGGCTATAGGTTCGCTTATTGTTAGCATGACCCACAATGAATATGATCTTTATCTTGTTTATCTTTTTATGCGTGAAGCTGGTTTGTCGCATTATTCCGCTGATGGCTTAGTGTGCCCGGTACCAGTCGTGCCATTGTTCGAGACGATTGATGATTTAATGAACAGTGCTGAAATTCTTGAAATGTTTTTAAGCCATCCGGTAACTAAAAATAGTCTTATTTATCTTAAACAGCAGCGTGGTTGGCCTACCCTGGTTCAGGAAGTAATGATTGGTTATAGCGACAGTAATAAAGATGGAGGTATAATAGCCAGTGCCTGGTATTTATATTATACGCAGTTAAAGCTTACCGAGGTAGGTAAAAAACATGGCGTAAATATTCGTTTTTTTCATGGCAAAGGTGGAACAATTAGTCGGGGTGCCGGACCAACACATTGGTTTTTAAGGTCTTTACCGGTAGGAACACTCAATGGATTTATTCGAATAACCGAACAAGGCGAAACCATAGAAAGGAAATATGCTAATAAGATCAATGCGGTCTACAATCTCGAATTACTGCTGGCAGGTGTAACACGGCAAACGGTTTTAAATAAAATGAATTCGGGACAGATCGACAAAACCAACTACAATTTGTTCGAATACATGGCCAAAGAGAGTTACCAGGCCTTTAAAGAACTTACTCATCATCCATCTTTCATTAGCTTTTACGAACAGGCAACTCCTATTGATGCAATTGAATCGAGCAAAATTGGCTCGCGCCCTGCCCGAAGAACCGGCAAAAGAACGCTGGCTGATCTTCGGGCTATACCCTGGGTTTTCAGTTGGACCCAGTCACGCATGAATATTTCCAGCTGGTATGGAGTAGGGATTACATTTCAGAAAATGAAGAAGAATCAACCGCAGATGTACGCTGAATTAAAGAAGCTGGGAAAAACCGATGACTTTTTACGGTATGTGCTAACTAATATAGATACCAGTCTTGCTGCTACCGATGAGAGCATTATTCAGTTATATGCTGAACTGGTTGAGGACGAACATGTGAAAAATGAAATACTGCAACTTTTACTTGTTGAATTAAAGCTGACAAGGGAAATGATGATGGATTTACTTGGAAGCCCAATTTCCGAACGCCGCAAAAATCATTACTACTCCACCCAGTTTCGTGCAGCAGCTCTGGAGCCTTTACATCGCGAACAGATCAACTTATTAAAAGCATGGAGGCAAGCTCGCAGGAATGGAGATCCCCAACAGGAAGAGATTTTACTTTACAGCCTTCTGCGCTGTATCAATGCCATTGCAACCGCAATGGGTACTACGGGTTAGATTTTATTCTTATGTTTTAATGGGTAAAGTGTATTGATTTACCCCTAACCTCATACACCAATCAATAAGTATATCTGATTTACAAAACGAACTGAAAGATTAGCAAAGAAATATTGAACCAGGCAAATCTCTTCAATGAAAAAACTTGCATAATCAGCCTTTAAGGCTTATTTTTAGAAAAAATAAAATAAGAACCAGAGCTTGTTGTCTTACAGAATGGCTGATTAATTTTATCTGGTTAAAATGGGCCATAAATAAATTCCACTCATAACATAACTAATTATTAAATCATGAAAAAACTAGTTTTAAGTATCCTTCTGGTGATTATTGGTCTGTACTCCTTTGGACAAAAACTTCCGGTGAAATGGGAAGAGATGACAGCCCTTGATTTTAAAGATGCTGTAAAGCTGTCTTCTTCAACCTGCATTATTCCAATTGGCGTTCTTGAAAAACACGGAACACACCTTCCATTAGGGACCGACCTGATTGATGTCAGAGAGGTTGTACTGCGAGCTGTAGGTAAAGAATATTCTATCGTTTTCCCCTCCTATATCTTCAGTCAGATTTTTGAGGCCCAGCATCAACCTGGAACAATCGCATATAGCACAAAAGTGATCTGGGATGTTCTTCAGGAAACCTGTGAAGAATTGAGCCGGAATGGTATAAAAAAAATCATCCTTGTTAACGGACATGGTGGAAATAGCAGCTTTCTGCCATTTTTCTGTGCTACCCAGTTATCCAGTAAAAAAGATTATGCTGTAATATTATTCGAACCCACAACTTCTGCAGAAACGAGGGCAAAGCTGGAAAAAATCATTAAACCCGGACCCGATGGTCACGCAGCACAGTCTGAAACCAGCATCATGATGGCCCACCGTCCTGACTTAGTCCATATGGACAAAGTTGGCCAGCAGTCAGGAGCAGATTTGAAAAGGCTTGCAGGGTTAAAGGGTAATACAGGCATATGGTGGTATGCAAGATTTCCGAACCATTATGCGGGTGATGCTGCCTCTGCAACCAAAGAACTTGGTGAACTGCTGATCAATGATGAAGTTGATCAGTTAGTTAAATTTATTAAATGGATTAAAGAGGATGAAACTATTATTAATCTTCAGAACCAATTTTACAAAGAGGCTGAAGACCCTCTGAATACAAAACAATAATTTTTTATTCTGGTCCCAGTATATCGAAAGCTTATACAATAATAACCATTATAAATAATTAAGGTTTAATACATAAAAATAAAAGTACTTCATATATAAAATTCAATATCATGGAAAAACATTCGAGGAGAAAATTCATTGCAACCACAGGTGCCGGCACATTATTCACGCTGGCAGCAGGGAGTGTTCCCTACATCTATTCCCATCAGGTTTCTAACAAACTTGCATTATTAGGTGGTACACCGGTACGATCAGGTAATTTCCCCGGTTGGCCTATCTGGGATGCACACGATGAAAGCGCCATTCTGCCGGTCCTGCGAAGTGGAGTATGGTCAAGAGCCAGAGTTGTAAACTCTGCAGAACAAAAATTTGCCCAGATGATGGGTTCAAAATATTGCCTGCTTACATCCAGCGGGACTCA
>CAZKMG010000177.1:0-7809 GCA_964553465.1 uncultured Bacteroidaceae bacterium | reverse complement strand
CAGGCTGATACTTTTCCCTTTTTCAAAGAGATCATTACATACTTCAGGATTTCGAAGAACAAACCTTTTGCACATATCTTCACTGTTCATAAAACTCCCGGCATATGATTCGAGCAGAAGATCAAAAAAATAATGATAGAACCTTTGTGCAACTTTTTTTAATTGTTTATTGTTCCACTCAGGGAACGCATTTTTCAAGTTTTTAAATACTAGTTTTTTGCGATAAGGGAAAATGAAATAGAGCAAAGGAAACATGCAATCAGCAAAACCATGTAAAATTTTCAGGGGCAATTTCCCAAGTAACCAGATAATTCCATATAAAATGTAGTAATGAATATACTTCATGCAACTGGATTAATAAACAAAATAAAGTTAATATAAATTCAGCTGATCATCTCAGGTTTTAAAATTCTTCAAAAACGAAATTGCTTATTCTTTATTCTATAGAAATATAATAAAAGGCTGGTTCTCTTTTAATATTCCAATGATCTGATTTATCATATAAGCAACCTGCTTTCAAACTGTAAAATACTGCTTCAAAGTAATTAATGGAGGGTTACCCAAGGTCACTGATTCTTTCAAGCCTGGCCAGGTTTGTTATTTTTATTTTTCTTCCATCAATGGCAATCACACCCTCCTGAGCAAATGTCGATAAGGTTCTGATAGCATTTGAGGTGGTCATATTTGAAAGATTGGCGATATCTTCACGTGAAAGATAAATCTTTATGGTCTGAGTGTCTTCTTCATAACCATAGGTGTCTTTCAGAAAAATCAGTGATTCAGCCAACCTTCCCCGGATATGTTTTTGGGTGAGGGTAACTGTACGGTTATTCGAAAAACCAAGCTCAGTTGCAAATGATTTGATAATGCTCATACAAAGTTCGGAATTTGTACGAAGTAATTTATAAACGCTTTCCTTGTCAATAATACAAACAACTGATTCTTCAATGGCAACAGCTGTTGCAGTATGATGTTCCTCTGCGAATAGTGCACGGTAACCAATAAATCCTATTGGATTGGCCATGCGTACAATTTGTTCGCGCCCACCAACACCTTCCTTAAAGATCTTAACCTTTCCTTCTGATAGACAAATTAAACCGGCCGGTTTGTCACCCTCCTTAAAAATAATCTCTCCCTTATTGTATAAAGCACAAATGTGATTCTTCTTAAGTAATTCTCTTTCTTTAGGAACAAGGACATGAAATACTGATTTGGGGTTATCTATGCAATTATCACAATTTAATAACCTTTCGTGCATTTGTTAATTTTAATTTGAATAATAGTGTTATAAAACACAAAGGTAGAAATTTTTGTCAATAATGATTCATAGTGCAAAAAAAACTCAAAGTATTAAAAACAGTTGATTCAGAAGATATTTACTTTGGCAGACCTATATTTAATAAGCACTCACTTATAAATAATTAAGATAAATTTCTCATGAAATAAAAAATAATTGTCATCCTAAGGATGATAAATCTTGATTTTTTATAATAAACAATCAATCCTGAAGAATATGCTGGATATTCGGAAAATTTAGGATGGACGTTGGGGATTTTTAAAAACTATTTACGAAATAAGAAGCTTTTTCTTTAACTGTGATTTTACTTGTGGGATTAATACCTGGCTACAATAGGTATTTTTCTTCCTTCTCCGAAAGCCTTCGAAGAGATTCTCAGGATTGGTGGTGTCTGATATCTTTTATATTCATTTAATTTTACAAGATGGATAACTCTTTTTACGATTTCTTTATCGAATCCGGCTTGAATAATTTCATATTCTGGTTTTTGTAATTCGATATATTCATGGAGTATTGTATCGAGGAGATCATATTCAGGAAGCGAATCCGTATCTTTTTGCCTGGGTTTTAATTCTGCGGAAGGGGGTTTATTAAGTATATTTTTCGGTATAATTTCCTGATTTTGGTTTATGAATCTGGCAAGCTTGTAAACATCAAGTTTGTACACATCACCCAGGACAGATAATCCACCGCTCATATCTCCATAAAGAGTGCCATATCCAACGGCAGCCTCACTCTTATTACTGGTATTAAGCAAAATATGACCAAATTTGTTACTATAGGCCATCAAAAGAACTGCTCTTATTCTTGATTGAAGGTTTTCTTCTGTGATGTCTTTTTCTGTGTTCTCAAATACTTTTGCGAGTGTTGAATTGAAAAGCTGGAAAATGTCTTCAATAGGAATAATATCATAGCTTATATTAAGATTATTTGCAAGTTCAACAGAATCATTAACAGAGTGATCGGAGGAATAGCTCGAAGGTAAAAGCAAAGCATGAACATTTGAATGGCCCAATGCGCGCGTTGCGAGAACAATAGTTACGGCAGAATCGATTCCGCCTGATAATCCTACAATTGCCCGGTTGAATCCTGACTTGGAAAAATAACCATTTATTCCCATCACAAGTGCATCATGGATCATGTTTATTCTATCTGGAAATTCTAAAGGTATGGCAGTAGCTTTTCCATCCAGGGTATCGGTATCAACATACCTTGTGTCCTCTGTAAAATACTTAAGTTCCTCGATAATCCGCCCTGCTGAATCAATGGCCATGCTACCTCCTTCAAACAGTAACTGAGTCTGTGCTCCGACCTGATTGACATAAATAACGGGAATATTAAATTTTTTAGCTTTATTAATGAAAATGTTTTTCTTACTAATAATCCTTGTATGTGAAAAAGGTGAAGCCGCAATGTTAATCAGCAATTCCGCACCAAGCCTTCGAAGCTCTTCCATTGGATGACGGATATATAATCTTTCCCTGGTAAAAGCATTTTCAACAGGTTGTTCATCCCATAAATCCTCGCATATTGTAAGTGCTATTTTAATATTTTTAAACTCTACTAACCTGAAAGTCCTGTTTGGCTCAAAGTACCTGTATTCATCAAAAATATCATAAGTGGGTAGCAGTGATTTATGCACTATATCCTGGACTTTCCCATCGTACATAAAATATGCAGAGTTAAATAACATTTTTCCTTCTGGATTGGAGTTTAGTGATGGTCCACCCATAATTACTCCGGTTTTTTTTGTTAATCCTGCTAACCTGTGAATTTCATCCACACATCTTTCAACAAAATCCCTCCGCTCCAGTAAGTCAAGAGGTGGGTAACCACAAATTGAAAGTTCAGAGAAGACGATAAGGTCAATATTAAATTCCTCAGCCTTTTTAATTTCCAGTACTATATTTGTAGTGTTTTCGACAAAGTTTCCTATATGATAATCAAGTTGTGACAGTGCAATCTTCATGGCTTATCTGGATTAAAATAGGACACCTACCCGAAAAGTGATTGAATTGATGTTAATTTTATCAATAGCTCTGTTTGTGACATCAACAAATCCAACGGAATACCCCAAACCTCCCACCAAAGCTGTTGATCCGCCAAGTGAATATTCAACACCAATATGAATAAAATAATTCAGGTTAAAAAGACTTATCACCTCTGAAATATCATCATGATTAAGTATATCGTTATTATCGCTTCCGTGTGCTTTGATCCGAAACATAGGATTAAATCCAAGATTTGCAAAATATGTGGCATAACCGATTTCGTTTGTTTTAAATTTAAGACCTATTGGAACACTGATGTATTGAATTTTATATTTGATTACACTAAAGGCCGGAATAGTATCCTTACCATTGTCTGTTTGATATATCAGAGGATCATTATAAGCAAGTTTCCCTCCAAGATTGCTGATAGTAATCCCCGTAGAAAATGCATAATTCTTGGCAAAAAAATTGTCCAGATGCAAACCTGCATTTAATCCTATTACTGCACCTTGACGCGAAATATTATCTTTGCCAGGCACCATCCATGAAATTTGTGGTTCTCCAATAACACTGAACCTTAAATTCTGTGAAAAAATGGAGAGTGGCAAAATGCAAAGTAGAAGGGGAAGAATTTTTTTCATTATTTTTATTGGATCTTTTGCAAAAATATGAAATTTCTTTTGTAAACCTTAATCAAAACGGTACGGATGAGAACATTGATTTTGAGACATATATTTTTGGCCATTATCGTATTGGTTTCATGTAATAGGAATAATTTCAATGTAAATACAAAAGGAATTAATGTTAATGTTGAGATTCACAGATTTGACATGGAATTGTTTGGGATGAATACCGACACCCTCTCGCAGGCCATAGGATTTTTATACAACAAATATACGGATTTCTTTGAGGTTTTCAGTTATCACATTATTTCGATTGGTTTGCCAACTGAACGGGCCTATCCGGCATACCTCAGAATGTTCCTTGAGGATAACCTAAATAGAAGAGTATACCAGGAAACTCAGAAAAAATTTACTGATTTAAAAAAAGAGGAGAAAATACTTACAGATGCTTTTAAACGCTATAAGTTTTATTTTGAAGATGCAGAAATCCCAGAAGTAGTTGCTTTTGTAAGCCGCTTTAACAATTCCTGTTTTACTGTAAGTAATTTTATTGGTATTGGCCTTGACATGTATCTCGGAAGTTCTTCAGAATACTATCAGAAATTAAACATCCCAGGATATATAAAAAGCAATATGAATCGGGATAAAATATCTTCAGACATTATGTATACCTGGGCCTTGGAAATATTCCCTTTCCAAGATTCAATAAACAATGTTATATCACACATGATTCACGAAGGGAAATTGATGTACTTTGTTAAGGCCATGCTGCCTGACCAATCCGACCAGTTAATTATGGGATATACAAAAGATCAGTTGAAATGGGTCAAAAAGAATGAGGAAATGATGTGGATTTATCTGGTTGAAAATAAATTACTTTTTTCAGATAATCAAATGGATATAAGGAAGTTAACTGGACTGGCACCTTTCACTTTTTTCTTTACGAATCAGTCCCCTGGAAGAGCTGGGGTTTGGATAGGATGGCAGATTGTAAGGGAGTTTGTAAGACGTAATCCAGATCTTAGTTTAAAAGAGATTATGGAAGAAAATGATTATCAGAAGATCTTACAATTATCTAAATATAGTCCTTGAGTTTATTTGTAAACAACAGGATTTAGTTAATTAGGGATGCGAATTTGGGTTGAAGTATGATTATTCAAATATTTGTAACGTAATAAATAAGGGAGGATGCTACAAAGCTTCACTTTTAATTTTATACCAATTTGTTACATACTCATATATTCCCTAATTGTTCATCATGACTTTTTTGACAATGACAATTTTATTTACATTAAACTTCAGATAATACAATCCATTCATATAATCAACATCTGAAGCTCTAAGTTCTACCTGGTATTTCCCAGCACCCTGTTTTTCATTAAGTAATACTTTAACTTTTTCACCGATCACGTTGTAAACTTCAATAACTACTTCGGATGGGGCAGCAAGAGCATATTTAATGTGAGCCATATCACTGAATGGATTTGGATATACAGAGATTCCAATGTCATTCGCTGTCAGATCACTGAAACCTTTCGCTTTCAGTCTATTGTCCTCAAAGTCATCTCCTGCATTATCCTGTACAAACCATGAATCCTTGGCAGGTTGTGTGACAGTAAGTACGGCACCATTACTGGTAACTCCTTTTGTACTACATGAGCTTTTGACAATACAACGGTATGTACCCGCATCGCTGAGAATCAGGGAAGGGATGGTAATGGATGAACTGGTAGCCCCAGAAATATTAATACTATTCTTCTGCCATTGGTAACTTAATGATGTTCCTGATGCACCAACATTGAATGTCATGCTTTCTCCCATAGTTTTAGTTGCCCCAACTGGATGATTTGTGATTGTGGGATTAATTATTACATCAAGTGTTGCGACATTGGAAATTTCACCACTGGCAATACATCTTACAGTATAGCCACTCCATGATGTAGTCAGAAAAGTTGAACTACTGCCAAAAACTAAGTTGAGTGTATTTGTGCCAGCACCAGAGATTGTTGGGGTTCCATCAACTGTTCCATTTGCAAGATTATTCCATGACCTTGTAATTCTGTCAAAAACCTGCCATTGATACATTTGGTTCTTCCCAATGGCTTTAACTTGAAAGGTAATAGTTGTGGAATTATTGGTGGCACATTTTGTAACATCTTTCGGATGGGAAATAATAATAGCATTCACCCTGGTTAAACCCGAAATGGAAAAAAACATAACCAGAAAAAAGTAAATATTAAAATGGAGTAAAAATTTTCTCAAATAATTAGGATATAATTTTTCATTTAAAAATGGAAATTTACAAAAACAATCAAATAATGTAAAGTTTTTTATCAAAAAATCTGATCTGCAGTCTTTCTATAACCTTTTTTAGATAAAATAGTTTATTAAAAATTGGATAAAAATAATTCAAAGAAAAAAATTTTTAAAAAATAAATAATTAATGTAAAGCTAAAAAGATGATTTTCCCATTGTCAATTCTTTATCTCTCAATCAGCTTCCTTGTAATCACCCCGGTTCCTTTAACTGTATACACAAGGTAATACATTCCGGAGGGAAAACCATAAGTAGATGCAGAGAAGGGTATCTCATAACTGCCCTGTTCTTTTATGCCATTCTGAAGAATGGCAATCGGCTGACCCAGGATATTGAATATCTTGATGGATATATCCGCACGGTTATCAAGTTCATATCTAATTGTTGTGGTCCCATGGTATGGGTTAGGATAGGTTTTCAGGTTCAGATCAAGATAGGTGAGATCTTTTATCCCGGTCCCCTGCAGACGGTTATCCTCCAGGTTTGATGCGGAATGAACAAATGGACCAGCATGTGCTTTTTTCCCGGGATTATCTACTGTTATAATTTCTGGTGTTTTTACTAATATCTGATAATAGTAGTTTTCACCATTTAATGTATTATCCTCATATTTTTGTCTGTCAATCAGGAGTATATTTTTCACAGAGTCAATAACCTCCATATTGGCAGGAGTAGTTCCTCTGGCAATATAATAGTAAGAGTATCTGAATCCGATATACCTATCCCACTCCAGGGTAGTTGTCCCGTCACTTTCCCTTGTAACTTTAAGAAATATTGTTTTATGTGTTTTATCAATCTTGAAAGAAGAACGGTTTTGACAGGAATCAATGACCCTGATATTATAATATGAAGGTTCCAGATGGGGTTTCGAAGTAGAATCAACGACTATATTTGCGTCTGTAAACGAAACTGTTGTTAGTGAATCTTGATCCGTATATCCGTTGTAGAGGATAAAGGATTTTGTTCTTTTATTTTGTGCACGTGAATAGATAACAATAGTTTTATCCTCTGTAGCATCATAGGTTGCCAGTTTAATACTGTCTTTTTCGTAAGGATACTGGAATTCAACAGTCTTTGTCCGGGTGTAAATACATCCGTTTTTATCGGTTAAGACCAGTGTAACTAACCTGCTGGTATCTAAATCAACGGTGGGTGTATTTAATTCTGATACCGACCAATCATAGTTTTCTACTAATGAAACATTTGAAACATTTGCTTCCATATTCACCACTTCACCTTTACAGAAATAAGGAAGTTGTTCTTCAGGTAATTGCAGATCGAGAGAGAGAGGGGGGGCGGGAGCAATAACAATTTCGTCCATTCCATATAAATCACAATTATACATCTTCACAGAAACAGAATAAGTGCCCGGTACAGTTATAGTCCGATATCTGGTTGTTGGGCCGTCATTCCACTGGTAGATCTCTCCCAATCCGGCGTCAAGAATTAGAGGGTTTTCAGGACAAAGTATTGTGTCGTCTCCAAGATTCACAAAAGCCGGGCATTGAGAGAAAATCGGATGTATTAAAAAGCTGAAAAAACAAATGCATGTGATTTTCAATAAGACTCTTAAGGTAAATAT
>CAZKMG010000176.1:0-7820 GCA_964553465.1 uncultured Bacteroidaceae bacterium | reverse complement strand
GGAAGCTGTAAGTATAACAACTGATCCAACAATAAGTAAAATTCTCTTGGCAATCATGATAATTACTGTTTAAATGAAAATAAAAATATTTAGGCTGATATGAACCTCAAATCAGCAATTTTCCATAATATTGAAATCTACAGGTTTCTTATTCTGATATGTAATAATCCTCAGAAAATTCTGAAACAGCTCTGAACATAAAAAGAACTGCAAAAATAAATATTTATTTCCCAACATAAAAAAGTATGAAAAATAAATTCTTGTTTTTATAGTATAGCATAAATAAATAGCAATTAATCTAAAGCCAAAATTTTAAGGTCTATCAGTGTTGATTATAATAAATATCATCTGGTTATCAACTGAAAGCCAGTTCACAAATCAAAGATCAGAAATTATTGATTTTATCTGGGCTTATTGCTAATTTTATCCATAGAAGGATAGTTATTCATCCATTAGTGAGTATTTGATGAATAAATTATTTTTTTTATTTCAATGCCTTATGATCATCAAAATTTAGAATAATTAGTTTCGCTTCACAAGGAAATAATCTTCTTGAAAAAGTATTGTTTTAATTATCTAGTTGAAAAATAAGATATTAGGAAAACAAATCCTCATATTCATTTTATGATTATATTTCACTTTATCTATATATTAAAAAATCAATAAATCTCTACCTATTAACTATTCAATTTAATATCTTGCATTTAGTTAACCTATTTATTAAAAACTATCCTATGAAGTTCCTAAAACGATTACTGTACATTATTCTTGCCATAGTGGCTGTTGTCCTAATTGTCGCACTCTTTTTATCAAAGGTAGCTAACATTGAATCATCCATTAAAATCGGTATTTCTTCTGACAAAGTTTTTCAAATGATTGCCACTTATAGTCATCGTAGTGCCTGGGACCCCTGGGTGGAAATCGATTCTTCCACAAAAGTCACCATTGAGAATGTGGACGGGTATATCGGGTCAAAATACTCATGGGATGGAGAAAAAGTAGGGACAGGTCAGGAAGTAATTGACTCCATAGACTTTGGGAAGCATATCAAATCGTTGATTAGATTTGGCGGCATGGAGGGGGTTTCAGTTAATGAATGGGATTTTATTCCTAAAGGTGATTCAACAGATGTTATCTGGAGTTTTTCCACAGAAGGTAACTATCCTATCGGGAGGATTTTTTTAGTCCTGATGAAGAGTCAACTTAAAGGAAATTTTAATAAAGGTCTTGAGAATTTAAAAAAATACCTTGAAGAAAATGGATTTAATCTCGCTTACGTTAGCGATTTTGGGGTGATAGAATACCCTGCAATGCAGGCGATGGGTATTAAAACAAAACTTAAAATGGCAGAGATTGAAAGTGCTATGGGAGATATGTTTACCAACTTAATGAATGAAGTAGCTGCCGAAAAGCTAATAATATCTGGACCACCCTTTAGCCATTATTTTAACTTAAACCGTGAAACAAATGAAACCGAATTGATTGTTGGTGTTCCAGTTATGAAAACCGGGAAAGGTAATGACCAGGTAGTGGCATTTAAATATCCAGCCATGAAGGTAGTTAAGGCTTTGCATACTGGACCTTATCAGGAATTTGAATCATCATATAATAAACTTATGAATTATGCCACTGAGAATAATATTAAAATTAAGTGGGAAGCTTGGGAAACCTATTTAACTGATCCATCTATGGAGCCTAACCCTATGAAGTGGCAAACAGTGATTGCATTCCCACTTGAATAATCTCTGGTTCAGTAATTTAGCAGTATATTGATTTATTATTTAAATGAGAGCAGAAAATTCTCACTTATGGAGACAGCATACTGAATAATATTTCAAGTAGAGGTATCAGTTATGTATTTTAGTATTGCTTCTATTGCTAAATTACCCGGCTTATTTATTTTAAATCCTATAGATATTTTTTGTCTGTTAATATTAATCAAATAAACTGCCGTGAACCAACTAAACCGAGTATTCATCCTGATAACAGTTTTCAGTATTGCCATGGCTTTCCTGGAAACTTCAGTTGTAATTTACCTGAGGGAGCTTATATACCCTGAAGGATTTAAATTTCCACTTAATCCTATCCCGGGTCATCTTGCCGTAACCGAGATCCTCAGGGAGGCATCCACCATAATTATACTTATTATCATTGCAATTCTTACAGGAAAAACTTTCATTCAGAGGTTTTCATGGTTTATTTATGCATTTGCGATTTGGGATATTTTTTATTATGTCTTCCTGAAAGTCCTGACTGGTTGGCCTGACTCACTCCTCACCTGGGATATTCTGTTTCTAATCCCTATTACCTGGACAGGTCCGGTAATCAGTCCTTGTATTGTGTCATTAACAATGATTTTGCTTGCAGTTTTAATACAAAGATTCTCCCGTAAAGCATTAAATGCCAGGATCCTGAGAGCTGAATGGGGATTGTTAATTACCGGTTCATTCATTCTATTCATATCGTTTATCTGGGATTTTTCTATGTTTATCCTTCGCTACTACAGGTTTAAAGATATTTGGACCATTCCTGAAAGACAATCCCTCTATCAGACCGCGGTATCCTATACTCCTGCTAAATTTAACTGGGGTATGTTTGTTCTGGGCGAGTTACTTATTTTATCAGCAATAATGTTTTATTCACGAAGGATGAATAAGCAATTATATTAACTTTTCGTGCTGGTTGAAGGCCGGATTATAAGCCTGAGCGACTGATCGTAACTAATGTAGTTCCACATCCAATTCAGAAAAATAAAAATACGGTTCTTTGATCCGACTATTGACATAAGATGAATAAAAAGCCAAAATGCCCATGCCGGGAACCCTGAGAAATGAATTTTACCTAATTCAGCTACTGCTCTGTTACGTCCGACGGTAGCCATTATTCCCCTGTGTTTATAAACGAATTCGATCATTGGTTTCCCGAAGATGAGTCTTTTGAGGTTTTTTGCCAGGAGTGCAGCCTGTTGAATAGCAGGGGGTGCAATCTGAGGATGTCCCCTGGGATAAGCAGGTTCTTCCATGTATGCCATATCACCGAGAGCAAAGATATTCTCATAATGTAACAACTGGCTAAAACGATTAACTTTTAGCCTTCCATTAGCTAAAACTTCTGATTTTTCAATACCACTAATGGCAGGTATCCTGATACCGGCTGTCCAGATAACTGTTTTTGTGGGGATAGACGTTCGATCTTCAAGAAAGACCTTGTTATGTTCAATACTTTTTACCTTGGAACTTGTATAAACTTTCACCCCCATTTTTTTAATGTACTTTTCAACTTTTTGGGATGACTTTTCGGACATTGCGGCCAGCAAACGCTCATTCGCTTCCACAAGGTAAATACCAACATTGCTGAAATCAAGTTCAGGATAATCGACCGGAAATATATATTTTTTCATTTCTGCCAAAGCCCCTGCCATTTCAACCCCTGTAGCACCTCCTCCAACAATTACTATATTCATGAGTTCCTGCTGAACAGTCTCATCTTCAGTATTCATGGCTCTTTCATAATTCTCAAGTATTGTATTTCTTATCCTTAATGCTTCGCCAACGGATTTCATTGGCATACTTGTTTTTTTTATTTCTGATGAACCAAAGAAATTTGTTTCTGCCCCGATTGCAAGAACAAGATAATCAAATGAGAGGTTTCCGATCGTGGTTACAATTTCCTTCTTTTCAGTGTCAATCCTTAGGAGTTCAGCCATCCTGAAATGACTATGTTTATATTTCTGAATAGCTTTACGTAAGGGAAATGCAATTGAACTTGGTTCCAGACCAGCAGTTGCAACCTGGTAATATAAGGGTTGAAATTGATGGAAGTTAAACCTATCGATAAGCACAACCTCAATTCTGTCATTTCTAAGCATTCTGATCAATTTCATTCCTGCAAAACCACCACCGACAATAACCACTCGCGGCAAATTGTTCTCAGGGACATTGGCTATCTTCCTCATAATCTATATTTAAATGAAATATTTCTGATATAACTAATGATTTAATTTACTCTTGAAAATATTTAATCCATTTATCAGTTTCTTTACTCTTTATAAAGTACTTGTGTTAAATATACTCATCTTCCAAAAAGTTTTGTAACTGATTAACTAGATCTTATCCAACATTGACGCCTGCTTCAGCGTATTTAAAATTGTCTGATATTACCCTTCGAGTGAGCAATATGGCCAAACTCAGTGTGCCAATTCTGCCAACGAACATGGAAAGAGTTATGATTACCTTGCCAGCATCTGACAAGGCAGAAGTTATCCCGGTTGATAATCCAACAGTTCCTATTGCAGAGAATTCTTCAAACATCAATGACAGTAATTTTTTATCCGGCTCAGTGATAGTAAGAAAAAAGGTGGAGACAAAAATAAAAGATAAGGAAAATAAGGCAATTGAAAATGCACGCTCCATCGTGTTGATTGAGATAGTTCTCTTATACATGACTACATGGGATTCTCCTCTGATGGTTGCTAAAGCAGATTTAAGAATTACAGCAAAGGTAGTAGTCTTTATACCTCCACCTGTAGAGCCGGGAGATGCTCCGACATACATAAGAAAAATAAAAAATACTAACACCGGTACTGAAAGCGCACTAATATCCACCGAATTAAACCCGGCTGTGCGGGTGGAAACAGAATGGAAAAATGCAGTAATTATTTTCCCGAGAGGATTATACCCCTCAACAATTGAGTTCCATTCCAGAAAAAGAAACACAATCATCCCGGCAACAATTAAGGTAAGACTTGTACTTAAGGCGATCCTGGCTCCTGTATTCATATGAACCCATTTCTTTTTTTTTATGTATCGTTCCTTAAAATAAACTCCAAAATAATTCATATTCATAAAACCTATCCCACCAAAAAAAATCAATAATGCAATAATTATTTGAAAAATATAGGCACTCCTGATTGCAGAATCATAAAGGTTGTCACTAAAAAGACTAAAACCTGCATTATTAAAAGCTGATACCGAGTGAAATAAAGCATAAAAACTTCTTCCTCGAAAATCCAAAGCTGATCCCGGATCCCATGCAAGAAACAGCATTAGTGCCCCGGAAAGCTCAAAAAGGATGCTGAATATAAAAATCTCTCGCAGCAAATGCCTTGTATCGGAAATACTTTCAGTTGAGAGAAAATCCCTGATAATAGATTTATATTTGATACTCGCCGAAGTTTTATAGAAAGTAGCAAAGAATGTAGCGAAAGATAAAATATTTAATCCCCCCAGTTGAATTAGAAGCAGGATGATTATTTTCCCTTTCATAGTAAAGAAAGTTGCAGTATCCACAACGATGAGGCCAGTAACACAACTTGCACTGGCTGAAGTGAATAGCGCATCAATAAATCGAATACTCCGATAGTTAGTCATTTCAGGGAGCATAAGTAAAAATGTCCCGGCAAGGATAAGCAATAAGAAAGACATTGCTAGCATTGCCTGGGGACTTATATTTATCTTTGTAAGCCATTGGCTCGCTCTTCCAGCTTCTAATCCTACAATTAGGAAAAAATAAAGCTGAACAAACAGATTTGTAATATTAGAGAAATCACCAAATCCCAGTAGGTTAAAAACGGACGTTAAAAAATCTACTTTGAATATAAACAATCCAAGTCCTTCCAGAACAATAAAAAGCATAATGAACAGCTCAAAAAGATTATCTTTCAAGAATTTAACAGGTTGAAAATTATAAAAAACCCGGATCAGGAATTTAATTACATAAAATGAAAAGCTTAGATGAATTATTAGCTTGTAAATGCTAATTGATAAGTCGGTTTTAGAATAACCATGGAAATATACAATACTTCCAATGGCTATAGTCGAAATCAGCAAACTCATTATTCTGAGAATAAGCAGAACTGCATTTTTACTGCTAAATATCCTCAGGTTAATATATTCCCTTATTTTCCAGATTGTACTTCGAAGTTCCGTGAATGGGCCTTTATCCATTATTGATTAATTTCAATAAACTTCTTAATATCTTTATCTTTTCCAAAAACTATAAGAAAATCATTTCCTTCAATTACCGTTGAAGACACAGGAACTCCCTTAATATGGTGTTCCTGGAGAATCCTTCCTTTTGATTTGATTTCCTCTCCTTCCTTCAGAGTTATCAGGCTAAGGCTATAATTGTCCCTGGTATTTAATTCCTCAATTGTCCTTCCTACAATATTTGGTGGAGCTTTGATCTCTGCAATTCGATATTCGTCGGGAAGCTGCAGATATGAGACGACACCCGGATTGGTCAACCTTTCGGCTACAATGACTCCAACTTCATCCTCGGGAGAAAGAATTTCCCTGACCCCCATTTTTTCAAGGATAATCCTGCTATTTTTACCTGATGCACGAGCAATTATTCGCTTTACTTTAAGCTCAGTAAGAACAACTACGCACATCAACAATTGCTCAAAATCCTGACCAATGGCCACAATTACAGCATCAAAATCGTCAATATCATTGGCCATTAGGGCTTTTTTATCGCTTCCATCCAACATAACTGCAAATGCTACATCATCCGAAATGTTATTTACTTCCTCAGGGTCGGTGTCAATGGCTAAAACCTCTGCACCACGTTTAGCAAGTGCTTTTGCTATAGCTTTGCCAAATTGCCCCAACCCGATAACAGCGTATTTACCAGGATTCATAGAATTAAGTTTTAAATTACCAAGGTTAGTGAATATAAAATATTATACAAATATCAATATAATAGTGATTTTATATATATTAACAAATGTTTTTTTGAGTTATAAAATGCTTTTATATGAATGATTATACATTTTCTAATTTTAACCTGAAAAGAAGAGTTTTATTATTTAGTATTTTGCGTTCTGCGTTTTGCGTTTAAAATCTTTAGCGTATAATGCGCAAGCCGAAACGTAAAACAATCCAAAATCTCCGATCCGAACCAGAGCAAAGGTTTACTCAGTGATGCCAAATTTACAATCATCACCATTACAAATTTTGTTCATCTCCATTTGCCTCTAGCTTTCAGTAAAAAAATTCATTTTTAAAGCAACCATAGGGATATTTTTTCCGTCTTGATTTTAGATTCAGATATAACTAATTTTATATTAATTAATTAATTTAAACATGAGAAAATTCTTCAGATTCATACCTTTTGCGATAATTACATTAGTGATTATAGGCTTTTCTTCATGTGAGAAGAAAAATGCCAGTGATTCAGGCTTTGGGAAACTTGAGATTTCCCTGAATTTGGCTGATGAATTGGGTCTACTTAAATCTGCAGAAGCTGACTCTTTGCTCCCTGACAGTATTGGAATTGTTTCATACCAGTTATTGCTCTCTGTTGAAGACATGAATGGTAATGTTGTCCTCAGCGATGAATTAATCCCTCTTTATCAATTTGGTTCAGGCTTTTTAAGTGAAAATGTAGAACTCAAAGTGGGGGAGTTCAAACTGACTAAATTCTTAGTTATTAATCCTGCAGGCCAGGTAATTTTTGCCGCACCCATCGTTGGTTCACCATTGGCATATCTCGTCAACAGACCACTTCCATTGAACTTTGTCATTCATCCTGACCAGGTAACACGAGTTTTGCCCGAGGTTCTTGCAGTTATAAATCAACCTCCCGATCAATTCGGTTATGCTTCTTTTGGAGTACAGATTGTTAAACCACTAGTATTTTATGCCATTTGTATCCTGGATAATCCATTGATTATGGCCCCCACCCAGATTACCCAGGCTAAACTAACAGTATACGCCAACAATAATTGGCACTATACTTTTAAGCTTGAAGCAATGGTGAATCAGATAATAATCAGGGGGGGATCTGAAATTTATTTCTTTGTCCTGGAAAAAGAAGGC
>CAZKMG010000175.1:0-7871 GCA_964553465.1 uncultured Bacteroidaceae bacterium | reverse complement strand
CAAAATGGTGGTAACATTGAATATTCCCCGGAAATGAATCCTAACACACTGGATTATTTAAGCCGCTCGGTCCATATTGACATCCCGGCACAGCTTACGGCCCAGGACTGTGATATGATCGCCGAGGCCATCATGAAAGTTGCACATGCATATTTATAATATTAAAGAATTAAGCTATGGCTAAAATAGATCTTTGTATTGAACCTTTTTTTATTGGTACTGCGACAAGCGAAAAAATAAAAAAAGTAAATAAACTAGGATTCCAGGCTATTGAGTTCTGGTTCTGGGATCATGAATTTAACGGACAGGATTTAGTGCCTTCCAAAAAAAACATGACAGAAGTGGCTTCAGTTTGTAAAGATTTGAACGTTGTCGTTAATGATATTGTTGTCAATTCTCCAGATGGGTTGATTGGAGGTTTTCTTACCAAACCGGAGGACAGGAATAAGTACCTTGATCGGCTGAAAGAAACTATTGAAATTGCACACAAACTAAATTGTAAAAAATTGATTACCTGCACAGGGAATGAAATTGCAGGAAAAACATTCCAACAGCAATTTGACAGCGTAGTACATACGCTGGGTATTGCTGCCGAGATAGCTAAAAAGGAAGGCATTACATTGGTTTTAGAGGCACTAAACTCACATGTAGATCATGCGGGCTACTTTCTGGTATCATCAAGAACCGGATTTGAGATCGTGAAAAAAGTGAATAGTCCTAACCTGAAACTGCTGTACGATGTATATCACATGCAGATCATGGAAGGAAACCATATTGCAACTATCAGGGAAAATATTTCACTGATCGGACATTTCCATTCTGCCGGAGTTCCCGGACGGAACGAATTATATAACGGAGAAATCAGTTATTTACCTATAATAAAAGCAATTAACGATGTAGATTACAAGGGGTATTTTGGACTGGAATACTGGCCGACTGATGCTGACGATCGTTCTTTATTAAAAACCCTGGAATTTTTAAAACCCGTAATGGATTAATTAGTCGTTAGGAATTTCAAACCTAAAAATGCCTAAGGTTCCTGTATACTTTTAAATGGACGATGTGATCAACGCCATCATGAAAGTTTGTTGAAATCGTTATAAACCTAATTCATTCTGATAAATTTATGAGCTTATTCAGTTGTTACCGGGTCTGTTTTTTTATCCTTCTTACCAGTTTCTGTTTAGGATCCGGGAAAATTAAGGAAGGTCCAGAAAAGGAAGTTACCGTCGGGGAAAAATCCCATGGATTACAGTTATCTGTTTTTGATATTGATGCCACTCCTCCTGTTGGCAGCATGCTTGCGTATGATTCTATGGTAAACCGTTGGGATTTGGGACTGAGGGCAAAGGGAATAGTACTTTCGGGAGCAGGGGAACCTATTGTTTTGTGTGCCATTGACTGGATCGGGATTGCCAATGAGAGCCAGGATGCTTTCAAAAAAGCTCTCGCCGAGGCTGCCAATACCATTCCGCAGCGTGTGATTGTTCATACTGTACATCAACACGATGCTCCAATATGTGATTTCGGGGCTGAAAAAATTCTGCTGGAGGCAGGGTTGGAACCCCATAGTTTTGAAGGCAGTTTTGCCCGGAAGTTTATTAAGGAATTGAAAGCTGCCGTAAGTAATTCGTTAACAGATATCCAGCCGGTTACCCATATCGGGATTGGAGAAGCTCCTGTTAGAAAAGTGGCTTCCAACAGAAGGGTACTTAATGATCAGGGAAAAGTGGGTGTGATGAGAGGGTCTTCTTGCCGGGATTCAGTTTTGCGTTCCTGTCCGGAGGGAATTATTGATTCAATAGTGACGATAATCAGTTTCTGGAACCAGCAAAAACCTTTAGCTGTGATGAGTTTTTATGCAGTCCATCCACAGAGCTATTATCTGACGAAGGTGGCCAACCCTGATTTTCCGGGACTGGCCAGATTTTACCGGCAGCTGGAGGTTCCTGATGCCTTACACATCCATTTTAACGGGGCAGGAGGAAATGTTGCCGCCGGTAAATATAACGATGGTTCTCACGAAAACAGGGAAATCCTGGCACGGCGGCTTGCTGATGGAATGAAACAGGCATGGAAGTCCAGCAAAAAAATGCCTCTTACGGTATCTGATGTAAGCTGGAAAGTTGTTCCTGTATGTTTACCTGCGGCAAAGGATACACTGGCGGAAATTGAAAAGAGGATAATGACAGCTGATCCCCGGTACCTTACCAACGAAATGGGAAAATTGGCATGGTGGAGACGTCAGCAAACAGGTAAGAAAATTGATCTGGCTTGTTTAAGTCTCAGGGATGCAAGAATTTTATTTATGCCGGGAGAACTGTTTGTTGAATATCAACTCGCAGCAAAAGCGATGCGTCCTGACCTGACAGTAGCTATGGCCGCCTATGTTGATTATGGTCCGTTTTACATAGGCACAAAGGAAGCATATCAACAAGGAGGATATGAAATTCAAGTAAGCCCTGTTACTGCCGATGCTGAAGAAATACTTATTTCTGCCATGCGCAAACTATTGGAATGTAAGGATCTATGAAATAGTTTTAAAAGATAAGGTTTATTTCAATCGATATTACTGAAATGCAGATATAACAACGAAGGCACTTGCGAAAAATATAGAAAGCCAAATTGAAAATTTATAATTTTGAAATTATGAAAATCCAAAAAAATGATTTTTCAAGACGTGAATTCATTAAAAAGAATTCAATGTTGGGAGCAGGAACAATATTGGGGTTAAATGCTACTCAGGGAGTATTTGCTCAAAACGTAAATATTGGGGAAGCGTCAGTTCCGGCAATTCTGGGTGGCAAACCAGTCATTACTTCTCCTGGCTGGCCTGGCTGGCCAATCTGGCAACCGGAAACTGACGAAAAGAGACTGTTGGAGGTGATGCGCAGCGGCGTATGGTCACGTAAAAAAGTGGTTTCTGAATTTGAAAAACGGTGGGCCGAGATGATTGGTGCTAAACGTTGCCTTGCTCTTGTCAACGGGACCAATGCACTGAATACCTCCCTTGCCCAGTTGGAAATCGGATGGGGGGATGAAGTGCTGGTGACCCCGTATACTTTCATTGCATCTGTATCCACCATATTGTTTAGCGGAGCAATTCCTATTTTTGTTGATATTGACCCGGAAACTTTCCAGATGGATCCGGACAAGATTGAGGCAAAAATCACTCCCCGTACCAAAGCCATCATCCCTGTACATATTTTTGGCCTTCCATGTGATATGGAAAGGATAATGGCCATAACAAGGAAGCACAACCTTCTGGTTGTGGAAGATGCCTGTCAGGCCTGGTTGGCCGAGATAAATCACAAGAAGGTAGGTACATTCGGTAATGCAGGTTGTTTTAGTTTTCAGAATTCAAAGAACCTTCCCATAGGAGAGGGAGGTGCCATAGTAAGTGATGATGATGAATTTATGGATCATTGTTATTCCTACCACAACTACGGGAATCCTTACGGGTCGGTGGCCGGAGAACTTAGGGCCGGTACGGTCATGGTCGGGACCAAGTTACGACTTACAGAATACCAGGCAGCCATCGGACTGGCACAATTGGAGCGACTGGAGGAACAGACTGAATTACGGAATGTCAATGCCGCTTACCTCAAATCCCTGATGCAGGAAATTCCGGGGATCATCCCTTACCGGTTATACTCCGATGTTACAAGGGCAGCGTTCCATATTTTTCCTTTCCGTTACCAAAAAGAAGAATTTAACGGGCTGTCGCGGGAAAAGTTTATTGAAGCTTTGCAGGCCGAAGGTGTTCCTTGTGACAATGGTTATACTGAATTAAATAAAATGCCTTTTTTAAAAAATGCCTTTAACAGCCGAATCTTTCAAAAATTTTATACAAAGGAACAATTAAATTATGAGCGGTATGCCGAAGAAAACAAATGCCCGAAAAATGAAAAATTATGTAACGAAGAGGCTATTTGTATTACACAGAATATATTGCTAGGGACAAAGCAGGACTATGATAATATTGCCAATGCCATTGAAAAGGTAAAGAAAAATGCTGACCTGATAAAGAAGACATAGATGGTATTGCGAACGCAATCATGAAGGTTTATGAGAACAGAGATAAACTGAAGAATATATAATTATGCTCAATTGGTGCAGGTTACATGGTAGATTAATATTCTGTATTTTCATCGGATTACTTCCAGTAATCATTGGGAACATCGATGCTTTTGGTTTCCCAAATGATCCTCGACCATCAGGTTTACAGATTGCCACATTTGATATTGACTTAACACCGAATAAGTTTACAACCATCTTATCAAATCAACAAGAAAAAGGGCCCGACTGGGTTCTGGAAAACAAAAAGGCAGATTGGCTGCCCCGGGATTCACAGGGTGAATTTGTTTATAAGGGACAAATATGGATTTTAGGTGGGTGGGACACACCAAAAACACCCAATTTTTTAGATGTTTGGAAGTCGAAAGACGGAAAGAAATGGATTCGTACCATTGAGAACGCACCATGGGTGCAAAGCGATCTGTCTGCTTCATTGGTGTTCAAGAACAAGATGTGGATTATGGGAGGGAGGAAAGTGCCCGGAACAGAATGCAGCAATAAGGTCTGGTCTTCCGTTGATGGGGTCACCTGGACACTGGTTACACCAAATGCAGGCTGGAACCCTCGGTTGGCGCCGGGATTCGCCGTATTCAGAAACAGGATGTGGGTGCTCGGTGGCACCAGTGACTTCTATAATAATAATGATACCACGCTAATGAATGATGTTTGGTCATCAAAAGATGGTAGGGAATGGAAGCTGGAAGTGGTTCATGCCGGATGGTCCAGGAGAGCTCATGGTCAATGTGTTGTATTTAACAACAAGTTATGGATGATGGGAGGGGGACAGCGAAGTCCAAATGTTATCCCGACTAACGATGTGTGGTGCTCGGATGATGGTGTAAAGTGGACAATGGTAACTAATTCTGCTGGTTGGAAACCTCGCCTATGGTTTTCGGCGGTTGTTTATCGAGACAGGATATGGGTAATGGGCGGCTGGTCAATGGAAAACGGAAACTTCGAAGATGTCTGGTATTCAAAAGATGGAGTGGATTGGACTGAACTTACATCGGATGTGAAATGGACGATGAGACACGAACACTCGGCCTTTGTGTTCAACGATAAAATATGGGTCGCCGGTGGTTGTGCTACAAAAGATAATATTATAAATAATGAAGTGTGGAGTTTATATATTCCTGAAGTTTGGTTCGGAAATGAAAGATAATCTTGACGGCATCATTGAAGTTCACTGCAATGGATTTGCTGCAACCCAGTGTGATACATTAAATGTCGGTTAAAATAAGCAGGTTATTGGTTTTGCCCTTTTTCCTGCCTTGATAGTTAACTTCTTTCTCTTCCTGTTACATGGTGTTGTTCTTTCTTTTTAATATTTGACTTTTGGCAACTTTTTTATATGTCAATTGGAATTCAAAGCAAAATCGATACAAGAAATAAAATATCAAGCCTTATTTTTTTCTGTCTTTACATCCTCCTTAGTTTATTCATCTATTTAGTATCAGTTTTTTTATAGTGCATTTTATAAAACTGATTAAGGATTTTACAATAAGTTCATTTTTTTATTTCATTGGCAATTTTATTGGAATCATATTAATAGTAGGATGTATATTGACAGTTTAAAGAATCCCTTTTATCTTTAATATCCATGCATATTCACATGGTCTTTTTTCTTTATTCTGTAAACTTTCCGGAATTTCAAGAAGAATGCCTTCACCATCTTTTTTCCATTCCAGCGGCTGATTATATCCTAACATTTCAATACTTTTAATATTTTCAGGTGGAACTGCTTTTAATGTCAGACTGGTTCCCGGCCATTCCGTCAAGATAGCGTAAACGTTTTGGTGGTCTTTGCTTTGAGTGTATGAAACCGCTCCTTCCGTTTGTCGTTTATATGGTCGCGTTGCATATATCCCTTCTCCGTTTACTGCCAGCCATTTACCTATGTCTTTTAATCGCTTTTCCTGAATATCCGGTAATGCACCCTGTCCATCAAGGTTTACAATTAATAGTAGGTTTCCACCATGAGCTACAATATCAACGAACATATCGATAAACGCTTTGGAGTTGATTACATTCTCATCCGTATCCTGCCAGTTAAAACCAAACGACTGGCTAATACCACGGCATTCCTCCCAGGGATGAATCTGGTCATTAACTTCCTTCCTGTCACCGTACTCATTAGTAAAAAAATCACCTCGCAACATGCGTAAATCCTTTCCGTCTTTTGTACCAAAGCGGTCATTGGTGGCTACTTCTTTCCGGCCTTCGGCCTGGTTATAAAAATATGAGGTAATTTCGTCTGTTCGAATTACTTCCACAGGGGTTTTCCATTGTCCGTCATACCAAATCAAGTCAGGATCATATTGATCAATAAACTCAACGGCCTGCGGTACTATGTAATTTTTGGCAAAGTCCCTGACTGGAATTTTTCCCGTAGCCCGCTTTTCCATTTCCTCCATTGTTGGGTTTGTTTTGTATGACCAAAAGCGAGGTTTTATATTGTTGTCATCCCCTATCAAAGGGTATTCCCATTCTTCAATACTAAAATAAAATCCGAATTTCAACCCTTCCTTTTGGCAGTTTTCAACTAATGGTTTTATCAGGTCTTTTTTTGGTCCCATGTCGCCAGCATCTCGTTGTGTAAACGATGATGGCCATAAACAGAACCCTCCATGATGTTTACAGAAGGGAACAATATACTTCATTCCGGCCTCTTTGGCGGTATTGACAAGTTTTTCAGGATGATACTTATTTGCCAGGAACAAAGGTAAAAAATCATCACGCTTAAAATTACTCCCCCAGTTCTTTGTATGATAGGCCATGAAAAGAGAATCAGTATCCAACCTGAATTCGTACCAATCAGGGTACATGGCACCTTTTTCTTTTATTGGTGCCCAGCCAGCCACTGACCATGGTCCCCAATCGATAAACATCCCGAACTTGGCGTCCAGAAACCAGTCTGGTGCTTTATGCTGGTCGATTGATTCCGGGATTGATTTCCATTTACCTTTTTGATTGACTTCCTGGACACGGGCATATACCTCATCGGATAGTTTCATCATTTCTTCTGAAAAAAGGTCTTTTAAATCAGTCAGTGAATATTGGTAGTTCTCATTTAAATAATTAGCAGGAAGACGATATTGCTCGGGGGCAAGTGGAACCGAGGTTTTCTCCTCCTTTAACGTAGAACAGGCGACCAGTGCTATTGTCAAGATAAGTAATCCAATTAATTTGTGCTTTTTCATTTGATTTTAAATGAAGTTTTTAAAAGTCGATTGTTGAAGAGGAAGTAGGACAACATGTGATTGATAATCAATATTTAGATATCATATAGAGTTTATGTCGAATAAGATATTCATAGGGCTAAGTTAATAAAAAGGCACACTAAGCCTACCAAAAAGTTCTTTGAATATATTATAGTTTGGCAGTATGGATTTGACCTATAAAAATTTAACGATTAAGCCTGCCAGCAGATTATTGGCGCCAAACTTTTTCGAGGGTATGGGACGGTTTTATTTCTCAGTTTAGCTACGAAGGGAAAGCTAGTCAAAGGTCAGGGTTAGAGATGCACATGCATATTTATAATATTAATGCAATTAACGATTTAGATTACAAGGGGTATTTTAGCCTGGAATACTGGCCGACTGATGCTGACGATCGTTCCTTATTAAAAATCCTGGAATTCTTAAAACCTGTTATGGAATAATTAATCTTTTGGAGCTTCGAACGTAAACATTTTATTGCGAAAACCATTTGTTTTGAAATAGCCGACAATCATTCCCACCAATATCCAAATTGTCCCCACAATTTTTGCCTGGGTTCGCAGATTGATCCAGATA
>CAZKMG010000174.1:0-8027 GCA_964553465.1 uncultured Bacteroidaceae bacterium | reverse complement strand
ATTTGGCAAAGAAAGTAGCTTTAGTGGTGACACCGGAATTGCCTATTCAGGAGATCCAAATAATGATAGGGGGACATATCGTGTTGAAGAAAATTATGTCTTTCTTTAATTCCAGTCTGGGGAGTCATATCAGGTGAAAATAGTTATCCGTCAGAATAACGGGAGGATTACAGAACTGATGTACCAGGGCATACTTTATGCGGTATCTCTCTGTCAATGATAATTTTAAACTTTTTAGGATCTTTTTACAAATATAGGAGAAACCTGATCATGTTATGATAACAGTCCTGTTATTTTTTCCGGTTAAATCAAGTGTTGATTTCTTATTTAATTGCTTTTAATAATCATTTGATGATTAATTTTTAATATTTAATTATTTTCCAAAGTACTATTAATCGGACATTTGTGAAATCACATTTTAACTGATAACCCTGATATTCCAAATTTGACGGAATATTACTACAATTATTTGAATATAAAGATTCTAAAAGGAATTGACTTCGCTTATTGATTATTGTAACTTTAAGATACAAATGAATTAATCCCAAGGTAATGAAAACATTAAAAATTATAATTGTTTTAGTGTTCATTGGTGTATTATTTACATTTTCAGGCAATTATCAGAAAGAAACTGGCAATAACAGCCAACCTCCTTTCGACACAATAACCGATATTGACGGTAATGTATATCATACATTAACCATTGGTAGTGCGAATGCTTCACAAGTATGGATGGTTGAAAACCTGAAAGTAACACATTATCGCAATGGAGATCCTATACCAAAAGTCACCGATGGAAAGGTTTGGAACAATCTTACAACAGGTGCATATTGTGATTATGAAAATAAGACAAGTAATAATGATCTATATGGTAGATTGTACAACTGGTTTGCAGTAGTTGACACACGTAATGTATGTCCCACCGGCTGGCATATACCGTCCAACGACGAATGGTTCAGCCTGACATACAATTTAGGCGAAAGTGTTGCAGGTAGCAAACTGAAAGAAGCCGGTACAGCTCATTGGAGAAGTCCAAATACAGATGCTACGAATGAAACAGGCTTCACATTCCTTCCCGGTGGATATCGGGGTGACAATGCATTATTCGAGGAAAAAGGTTTCTGTGGCTACTTATGGAGCTCTACCGAGCTTAATAGCGAAAATGTCTATATTCGAAAAATGCTTAACCATGAAAGTGCAGTAAAAACTTGCTGTGATTATAAAAAATATGGCTTAAGTGTCCGCTGCATAAAAGATTAAAGTTATCCTGTGTAATTAAATTCAAATCCATGAAGGATTTTCTTCCAGATACATGTTTTTTCAAACCTGATCATCTATAAGTTAGTGCTTTATTTTTTACCAATAAATACAAATTAAATTGAAGATTTAATATGTGAAGTAGTGATTAATAAAGTGAATTTTTTATATACATTCTCTATCAATAATTGTTTAATAATCACAAAATGAGTAAATAGGATTATTTTTTCGATCAATTAAAAATTCTCAGTTCCTTCAACCTTTCTCATTTATTTTTAACTGATTTTTAATGGCCATTCTATTTTCTATATATTATTATTTATCTATATTATCGTATTGATTGATATCCTTCTAAAAGTCCATCCTTTGATAAAACAATTTGCCATAGTTGATTCCGCCTGGCCCTGAATGATCCGGCGCAAGAAAGTAAAAAGTATTTCCACATTCTGTAAAAACGATCAGAATAGTTGTTCTTTATCATCTCCCAATTTTTATTAAAGTTATTATACCATTCCATGAGAGTCCTATCATAATCAATTCCAAAATTATGCCAGTCCTCAATTACGAATAGATTTTCGATTGCTTTACTAAGCTGTACTGCTGACGGAAGCATTCCATTCGGGAAGATATACTTATGTGTCCACAAGTCAATTGAATTTACTGATCTAATACTGCCAATGGTATGAAGAAGAAATAAACCATCATCTTTCAAACACTTATTGGCAACTTTAATAAATGTTTTATAATTCTTATAACCAACGTGTTCAATCATTCCAACACTAACTATTCTGTCATAAACTCCATCTATATCACGGTAATCTATCAGCCGAAATTTAACAGGCAGACCCTGGCATATTTTTCGTCCAAGTTCTACCTGCTCTTTTGAAACTGTGATACTTACAACCTCAACATTATATTTCTCAGCCGCATATTTCCCAAACGCACCCCAACCACATCCAATATCGAGTATACACATACCGGGTTTAAGAAATAATTTACGGCAGATTAATTCCAGCTTGTTTTCCTGAGCTTCATTTAAATTTTGGGCATCTTTCCAATAGGCACAACTATAATTCATTCGTTCATCCAGCATATACTGAAAGAGGTCATTCCCTAAGTCATAGTGCCTTTCACCAATAATAAATGCTCTGCGTTTTGATTGTAGATTAAAAAGTTTCGCTGTTAAAAGTTTGATAATAATCGAAAATTTACGACGAATCTTCTCATCAAGCTTAGCCCTTAAAATCCTGAAAATAGTTTCGTCAACTTTTTCGGCATCCCACCAGCCATCCATATAAGATTCACCAAGACCTAATTCACCTTCTGTAATTATTCTTTTATAAAACTCGTTATTGTCGACCTGGATATCCCATGGATTGTCACCATTAATTTTTATATCGCAAAGATCCAAAATCTTTTCTACTATTTTCTGATATTTGTGGCTCATAATTTCTATCCTGTTTGCTATCATCTATTTCAATAGATCTTCATTTGTTTGACTTCATAACATTTTGAACCATTTCCCTCTTAAATTTAAAACATCTTTACATTTTTTTCAATAAAATCAATACTTTTCTTCTTCTAAAATTTTACGAATTAATTTGTCTAAAACCTTCATTTAAATTTGCTTAATATTATGGATACTAATAAAACCACTGGCCTTAATCACTTTAAGTTGCTTTAGATTGAACGTAACTGACCGGAGTTAAGTGCTTATTATTAAACTAAGTATGTCACTTGTAATCCAACCGGTCAAAGGTAGTCACGATGTCTGGTTTTTACATATACTCATTATTTAAATAGCAAATTTAAGACTATGCATTAATTTCGAAATTAGAGTGGATAGAAGATTCTTATTTTAAGCCATGAGAACATATAAAATCCTGATATTCTGTCCAAATTATTTCTTGGCTGATTGAGCAGCAGGTAAATCATTAAAAATTTTAAATGTGACAATAACTTCATAATTTCGTAAGTAACTCTTAAGGTAGAATTACTTTAATAAATAACGCATTGTGCGATTAAAACATATTCTAATTTATTAAATAATTGCAATTTGAAAAGCAAAAATTCGTGATTTTTAAATTTTAAATGGAGATCTTTATTATGAAAACAAAAAGCTCTTTTGCAGTATTAATCTTTTTTATCATTCTTAGTATTGGTATTGCATTGGCATATACCAGGTTTAAAGTTATGGCGAATAAGGAAGGCATATTGATTGGAGTAATTTCTTTCTTTATTGCTCTAGTGGTTTCATCTGCAATTAAAATTGCAGATCAGTGGGAAAAAGCAGTTGTATTGCGGTTAGGACGTTTTTATTCTCTCAGGGGTCCGGGATTGTTTTTCATAATACCGGTTATTGATACTATTCCTTACAGGATCGACATCCGCGTCATTGCAACTTCTTTTACGGCAGAAAAGACCCTTACAAAAGATACTGTACCTGTAGATGTGGATGCAGTTTTATTTTGGAAAGTTATCGATCCTAAGAGGGCTGCTCTTGATGTAGCTGAATATCATGCCGCAATAAATTGGGCCTCCCAAACTGCCTTGCGTGATGTCATTGGAAAGACAATGCTTTCGGAAATGTTGGAAGGCAGGGATATAATAAGTAATCATCTTCAGAAGATTATTGATGAGCGTACTGAACCATGGGGAATTAATGTGATTTCGGTTGAGGTTAAGGATGTTCTTATCCCTTCGGCTCTGCAAGATGCAATGTCGATGCAGGCACAGGCAGAAAGAGAACGCCAAGCCAGAGTGATTCTGGGTGATTCTGAGCGACAGGTGGCAGAGAAGTTTGGAGAAGCTTCCAAAACATATGCCGACAATCCTACAGCTCTTCATTTGAGGGCAATGAACATGCTTTATGAAGGTTTGAAATCGAACTCTACAATTGTAATTGTTCCCAGTACTGCCCTGGAAAGCATGCAATTAGGTGGACTTGCGGGAATAACCGCAATGACTATGGGAATGACCAAGGAACGAGAAATAAAGGAGAGGGAAAATGAGTCTGGTAAATTACAATAACATCCATCAATAATCTCTGGAGCCTTACTCTTTTTCATCAGCTTTATTTGATTCATCGAAAAAAACTGTAAGCTCCAAAACTCTTGCAACTTAAATATATTTAAATAGTTATCT
Source organism: uncultured Bacteroidaceae bacterium (assembly GCA_964553465.1). Lineage (GTDB taxonomy): Bacteria > Bacteroidota > Bacteroidia > Bacteroidales > CAZKMG01. The sequence goes on along the minus strand of CAZKMG010000174.1, from coordinate 3,626 downwards.
CTAAATATTTGAAATATTTCTAACTTAAGCGGGTATGGGAGGTACTTGGTGTTTTTCCCTTCCCACCGATTATAGGTACTCTTTGTTCCCTTACCTTTGTAAAAGTATAATTATGAATATAAGGGTTATTCTATTATTCTTTTCTGTTGTGTATCATTTTGACAGTCATCTGAGTTCATTTGAATAAACACTAAAATACCGGAATAACCTTGGCAATTTAAGGGTTTTTGACCGTTATCTCTTCTCAGTAGTATAAATCCCTCACTTGATAGGAGATCGTCGTTATTCAGGCTTTTAGATGCCCTTGAATATAATTCAACTGTCATATATAAACTGCTTTGTGTGGGTTTTGAGTGGTCTAAATTGTCAATGACTATAATAATATGGGGGTATGCTTATTTTTGGTTCAGTCTTGAAGATGGCAATCCGTATACCCCTTAATTTATATGGGTTATATTCAGCATTATTCAATTGAATTATGATAGATTATAGTAGTTTAGGCCATTAATTAAATAAATTATTGCATCGTAAAGGATTATTCAATGTGAATTTTGGTTTAATATAAATATTTAATGCAAAAACTAGTTCACACAAAATATTCTAAGTCTTCATCAATGTAAGAACGTCACATCACCAATTTTTTCAAAGGTACTACCATCGATATATTTTCCTGTAACTTTGTATACGTAAACACCTTGAGCCGCCAAAACATTATTTTTGAAATATCCATCCCATCCTTTATAAAAATCATTACTTTCATATATTTGTTCTCCCCAACGATTATAAATTATAAGTTTATATTCAGCAACATTTTGTAAAAATGGCCTAAATACGTTATTATCTATGGCACCTTCTGTCCAATATCCCCCTGTTGGTCCAGATTTATTCCATCTAAATGCATTCGCGAACATGATAAATCCATTTTTAAAATCTACAACTATCGGTGTTTCATAAATACTTGAATCAATACATCCATCCTTTGATGTGACTATTAATTTTATTTTATAAATACCTTCAGCATCATACTTATGCCACGGATTTTTTTCAGAAGAAGTAGTACCATCTCCAAAATCCCATAAATAAGTTTCTGCGTCATATGAATTATCAACAAATTTCACTATATCAGAATTATTTATGATTTCTGTGGGATAAACAGAATATATTGCGGTAGGATTTTGATAAACTATAATCGTTCCCTGATGAAAAGAAACTCCAGTAAAATTAAAAACCGTTAATCTTACTATATAATTTCCTGGTATATAATATGTATGTACTGGATTAATTTCATTTGAGTATACTTTATCACCAAAGTCCCAAAGGTAAGATTCTCCAAAAAGACTATTATTATTAAACCGAACTGTTAAAGGAAAACATCCAAATGTATCAGGTTCAAAATTAGCTATAGGAAGAGGAGGTGCATTTACTATAATATGTATAGTATCGAATCCCATACAACCGTATCTAAAGGGTATTGTTTCATATACGATAAGATGATTCCCTAAACCTGCTAAATCTGGATTAAAAACATTGCCAATTATTCCTACACCAGAAAATATTCCTCCTATTGGTGTAGCATTTAATGTTATAGATGGACTATTAATAAAAATAATTCCTACGCTATCTATCTTTACATCTGGAATAGGCATAACTGTTATAATAATACTATCGGTATCTCTACAATCTGGGTTTATAATTGTGTATCTAATAAGATGATCTCCAGCACCTGCAAGAGTTGGATTAAAAGTATTCCCTGTAACTCCTGCACCTGTCCAGGTTCCACCTGGATCATGAGCATTTAAAGTAACGGGATCACTATTTACACACAATGTGTCAATTGGTGTAATTGTTGCATCAGGATTTGGAACAACTGTGATAATTATCTCATCATTGTCACTACATCCGGCTAATGTTGTAATATCATATCTAATTATGTGATTTCCAACACCCGCTATAATTGGATTAAAGGTATGTCCTGTAACTCCTGCACCTGACCAGGTTCCACCCGGATCATGAGCATTTAAAGCGATAGGATCACTATTTTCACACAATGTATCAATGGGTGTTATTGTTGCATCAGGATTTGGAACAACTGTGATAATTATCTCATCATTGTCACTACATCCGGCTGCTGTTGTAATATCATATCTAATTATATGATTACCAACACCCGCAGCTTCCGGATCAAAAGTATTTCCTGTAACGCCTGCACCTGACCAGGTTCCACCCGGATCATGAGCAATTAAAGTAACAGGATCATTATTTGCACACAATGTGTCAATGGGTGTTATTGTTGCATCAGGATCTGGTACAATTAATATAATTGCAGTTGTTACAACTGGTGGATGATCTCCATTTTCAGGATCTATCGGGCTGCCGGGAATATTAGGATCATCGTATGGATTACAATAATTCCAGTTACGTAAAGTTACTTGAAAATACTGACCTATTAATTTATCATTAGCAACATTGATGACATCTGACCAAACCCCTGAACCTGTAACAGGACCCAATAAAGTAATTACACCCCCTGTATAAGGAAAAGCTCTTAGACTTCCGTCTATCGTAACAGGAGTTCCTGTCATTGTAATATCAGTACCATATATCCATTGTATCCATCTAGTCCTAACATTAGGATTATCATTTTCTTGCGGAGGAACACAGTTAAACATAGTTAAATCCTGGAAGCGAACATCTGCACCATTACCAATACATATTGGATAAATCTCTGGATTTATATGCAAATTACCGCCATTATGATTATCATCATCCCAAACTGTTACTATTTGTTCTTGAGTTGAAGAAGTACAAATAACACCATTAACAACTAAAGTTGCCTGAGGATGATAATTACAAACCTTTGAAAGTGATAAATAAGTGGTGGAAGATGTTGCCTGAAAAATTCCAGGTGAAATCTGAGTAGCTGAAACAGTTTGAATAACGCCATTATTCCAATCATAACGTATCTGAACTGTTGCACCTAAATCATTGACTCCAGTATAACTAACATCCCATGAAACTTTAACTGGTGAACATAAACGATCAGGAGTAATGTTATTGGCTTTAGATATTATTGAACAATCTTGTCCTAAAATATTTAAAAAGAATAAAATAAAACATATATTAAATAATATTTTTTTCATTATTTTAAAGAAAGTTTCTTAATCCTATTTCATATGGAAGTAAAAAATCTTTATAAATAATCTTATACGTATAAAATAATTTTTTGTATATGTAACTTTTTGCTTAAGTGATATTTCAATAAGTTAAGATGTGAATTTTATCTCTTTGACTAAGTTAAATCCTATCTTTAATTGTCTTAGATGTTTGAATTTACCAATATCTTTTTGAATGAGGATCTCATTTTTAATATAGGTATCAATTCTCCCCATTATATTTAATCTAATGTATTTACGGTATTTGGTCAAGAATGTTACTTGTTTTACCTGATTTCTAACAATCTCATTAGCTTTTATACGAGCCTTAAACGCAAGGAAACCAAAAGGGATGATAATCCTTAAAAAAACGATGATGAGTATAATGAATTTGTCCTGTCTTAGAAAAGACAAATAATTTAAAAGATGCTGGAAAGCATAGTGCACCTCGATCAATATTTAGGATATCAAATT
>CAZKMG010000173.1:0-8097 GCA_964553465.1 uncultured Bacteroidaceae bacterium | reverse complement strand
ATTAAATCATCAATCAGGTATGGGGAAAGGTTTTTATACTCAACAAAAGTTCTGTTTTCAATAAAATATTTGGCAATCAATTTATTATCTTCCGAATATATCTCGGAGGCCAGATTATTTTGTGGATTTTCCAGATCCTCAAAAGATGGGAGAAATCCCATCTTTCTTTCAGAAATCAGAACAAAGATTAGAATTATCAGTAGAATCGGTACAATAAAAACAGTCCATAATATTCTAAGATAATAAGCATGTTTCTTGCTTTTTGAAGACATTGATTTTATAGCTTTGCGACAAAAATAATAATTATTTCATTTAAATTTGGAACTTAGTTTCCTATTTGACTTACTTTGCACATTTTAACCAATCCGAGAAAAATATTTCCATGAAGGTAGAAAACCTGGTAATAGTCGAATCCCCTGCAAAGGCAAGAACTATTGAAAAATTCCTGGGTAAAAATTATCTGGTCAAGTCAAGTTTTGGACATATCCGTGATCTTGAAAAGAAAAATCTTGGTATTGATATTCAAAACAATTATCGGCCAAATTATATTATTTCACCGGATAAGAAAAAGGTTGTTGATGAATTGAAAAAAATAGCCACTGAAGCTAAAATCGTTTGGTTGGCTTCTGATGAGGATCGGGAAGGAGAGGCTATTGCCTGGCATTTGTATAATGTACTCGGGTTGACAGATGAAAAAACCCGGCGGATTGTTTTTCATGAAATAACCAAAGAAGCTATTCATAATGCTATTAACAATCCAAGGTTTATTGATATTAACCTGGTAAATGCTCAACAGGCAAGACGTGTACTTGACAGACTTGTTGGATTTGAATTATCCCCTCTTCTCTGGAAGAAGATTAAACCTGCATTATCGGCAGGAAGAGTTCAATCTGTTGCCGTTAAACTACTTGTAGAAAGAGAAAGAGAAATTAATACCTTTAAAAGCAGCTCTTCGTTCAGGTTAAGTGCACTATTCAATATAACAGACCCAAAAAATAATATCCTCAAGTTTTTCGGTGAGTTAGAGAATAAACTCCCTGACGCGGATTCTGCAAAATCCTTTCTTGAGAAAATAAAAGGGGCTGTATTCAGAGTTGCAGATGTATCCAGGAAACCAACAAAAAAATCTCCCTCCCCTCCCTTTACTACATCCACCCTTCAGCAGGAGGCCAGTCGTAAATTAGGATTTTCAGTTGCACAAACCATGACCGTGGCCCAAAAACTTTATGAGGCTGGAAAAATTTCATATATGCGAACTGATTCCGTGAACCTTTCGGCAAGTTTTCTTTCAGGCGCAGTAAAAGTAATTACTTCAACGTATGGGAAGAAATATTTGCATACCAGAAATTTTAAAACAAAAACAAAAGGGGCACAAGAGGCACACGAAGCTATCCGTCCCACGTATCCGGATCATACAGTGATTTCGGGGACCAACACCGAAAAGAAATTGTACGAACTTATATGGAGAAGAACGATTGCATCCCAGATGAGCGATGCCAATCTTGAAAAAACAATTATCCGGATTAATAATTCAAAGTCACCCGATATTTTTATTGCTACTGGGGAAGTCCTTACTTTTGATGGGTTTTTAAAGCTCTATTCACAGGAAGATGACGAAGAGAAGGGAACTGTAGGACTTCTTCCACCTGTAAAACAAAACGATGTACTGTCTCTGGAGAAAATTGAAGCATTGGAAAAATTTACAACTCATCTTCCAAGGTACACCGAAGCAAGCCTGGTTAAAAAGCTTGAGGAGTTGGGAATAGGAAGACCTTCTACCTATGCTCCCACTATTTCTACGATTCAAAACAGAGAATATGTAATCAAGGAGGATAGACCAGGATATACCCGAAAATGTAAAATCTTCATCCTTTCATCTGACACAATTCAAGAATCTGTTAAAGAAGAAAATTACGGAATTGAAAAAGCAAAACTTTTTCCTACAGACATTGGATTAATAGTTAATGATTTTCTTGAGCAATATTTCGATGAAATTATGAACTACAATTTTACTGCCACTGTTGAAGAGGAATTTGACCTGATTGCTGAAGGAAAAGCAAAATGGACAGAGATGATTGATAAATTCTATATGCCATTTCATCAAAAGGTGGATGAGACAAATAAAACAGGCGAAAAAACAAAAGGGGAAAGACTCCTTGGGACTGATCCTTTGACTGGGAACCCGGTTTACGTGAAAATTGGCAGATACGGACCATTGGTTCAGATCGGGGATACTACCGCTGATAATAAACCAAAATTTGCCAGCCTGCTTAAAGGTCAACGCCTTGAAACGATCAGCCTGGAAGATGCTTTAAAGCTTTTCAACCTGCCACGTAACCTAGGTATTTATGAAGATTCCGAATTGATTGTTGGCATCGGAAGGTTCGGCCCCTATATCAAACATCTGAATAAGTATTATTCACTAAAAAAGGATGTTGATGACCCCATGACCATTACTATGAATAGAGCAATAGAGTTAATTGAAGAAAAAAGAAGTGAGTTAAAAAATAAAGTCATCCAGAGTTTTTCTGAAGAGCCTGAGCTATTGGTACTTAATGGTAAATATGGTCCATACATTACTTTTAATAAAAAAAATTATAAAATCCCTAAAGGTAAAAATCCTGCTGAATTAAGTCTGAAAGAATGCAAACAGATAATAAAATCAGGAGAAGGAAAATCCGCAAAAAAGAAAAAATGAACCTTAACGATTACCTGGATCCTGTCAGTCTGAATAAGCCAGAAAATACACTTCTTCCGCAAAACTTTTCATTTGGGCGAAAAATCACTATTCATACCCCCGATTTACCTATACGGAATATTGAATCCTACAATATGGCTATTTTAGGTGTCCCGGAAGAGAAAAACGCAATTATAAAAGGTTCGGCTTTAGCCCCTGATTATGTAAGGGAAACCTTGTACCAGCTATCAAGTGTAAACCGTAAAACCAAAATTATTGATCTTGGTAACCTTAAAATAACTGATACTATAAATAATACTTATTTTGCCCTTAAGGATATCATCCAGGAGCTTGAATCTCACTCAATAGTTCCTATTATAATTGGCGGAAGTCAGGACCTGAGTTTTGCTATGGATCTTGCATTTTTACCATCACCTACCTATTACCAGCTATTAACTTTCGACAGCAGGTTGGATATGGGTTTTAAAGATAAAGCCATCAGTTCGAGAAATTATCTTGAAAATATCCTTCAGGATAAAGATCCAAAACTTTTCAATTACATCAACCTTGGGCATCAGATATATCTTACTCCTGCGTCTCTTCTGGATTCTTTGGAAAAGAAAGGATTTGAAAGCATTCGACTGGGTGTTGTACGAAACAACCTTTCTGATTATGAACCTGTTGTTCGAGATGCTTCTTTAATCAGCCTGGATATGAATTGTGTAAGACAATCCGATGCACCTGGAGTCACAACTCCCTCCCCAAATGGGTTTTTCGGTCATGAAATATGCCAGCTGGCCAGGTACGCTGGAACTGCCACTGACCTCAAAGCTTTCGGAATATTCGAAATATGCCCTCTAAACGATTCTAATTCACAAACAACACATCTCGCTGCACAAATAATCTGGTATTTTATTGATGGATTTTCATTAAAAATTAAAGAGGATCCCCAAAAAAGTTTCAGTAAGAAATTTATAGTGAATCTGAGTTCTATTTCTCAGGATATTGTATTTTATAAAAGTCTGAAAACTGAAAGATGGTGGATAGAAATGCCCTATATAAATCCACTGACAGCAAATAATTATCTTATTTCTTGCTCCTATAACGATTACCAAATGGCATGTAATAATGAAATTCCCGACAGGTGGTGGAAGGCCTTTCACCGTTTATCCTAAATTTATTAAAATTATTATTGAAAAATCCGTTTATGGTGAGTTTAATCATTAATTTAGTGTAATTCATTTTATTGTTAAGCATATTAACAATAATATGTTAATAAAATTTGTTACATAGAAGGATTTTTGTTTACTTTAGCACATTATTCAAGGGTTTGATAGATAAATAATAAAAATTTACCAAACAGTATCAGAAGCTTTGAAACATAGTTTAATTATACTACTTCTTATCGTTTCGCTGACTGGATTTTCTCAGCAGGATCCAGAATTCAGTCAGTATAACTCAGCCATTAGTTTTTTTAATCCAGGTTCAGTTGGAAGCAAGGACAAGTTTTGTCTAAATGCACTTCAACGTCAACAATGGGTAGGATTCCAAGGAGCACCATCCACTTCATTTTTCAGTGCAGATGGTTCATTTAGCCTTTTCGGAGCGAATCATGGTGCAGGTATTTCAATTTTAAATGACAAATATGGATTCAACACTGACCTTGGAATAAACCTTCAATACGCCTATCGAATTGATCTTGCAACTGGGAAGCTGGGTATTGGAATAAACGCGGGGATTATTAATAAGGCACTTTCTCCCGAATGGAATATTCCAGATGGTATCGGTGATGTTGCGGGTGATCCCCATATTCCTCAAAATAAAGAAAGTCGTGTTGCTTTTGATATGGGACTAGGAGTTTTTTACCGTTCTGAGAATCTTTTTCTTGGAATATCTGCAACACATTTAAATCAGGCACGTATAAAATATGAAAATGCAACACCTTATCTCGTTCGACATTATTATGCTACAGCAGGATATTGCCTGCAACTTTCAAATCCTGCATTTGAAGTAATGCCGTATTTTGTTTTAAAATCTGATGGAAAATCTAATCTTATGTATCTAAATACTACAGTCCGATACAATAAAAGGTTTTGGGGCGGCGTTTCTTACAGAGCCGGAGATGCAATCGTTGGGTTACTTGGTGCTGAATTATTTAATGGCATACGTATTGGATATTCGTATGATTTTGTAACCTCAAAGATTGGAAATTATAGTGATGGTTCTCATGAACTTACGATTGGTTATTGTTTTGATTTTAGTTTATATAAGTCTCCACAAAAGTATAAGAGTATTAGATTTTTATAATAAATTCATTATTTTTATAAAGTTTTTTAATTAAGTGATTTTTGAATAAGCAACTATATGTTAGCAAATAATACCCAAAAGCTATGAAAAAGTATTTTCCATTACTAATTCTGTTGGCAATTCTTGGAGGTTGTGCCAACTATGAAAACGGAGAATTAGTTGGTGTACAGGGACGTAAGGATTATACAGAACCTGATCCATTTGGTATGGTATTAATCCCGGCCGGAAGTTTTATCATTGGCCCCAGTGACCAGGACATATCATTTGCACAAAATGCCATGTCAAAAACTGTTTCAATAGACGCATTTTGGATGGACGAAACTGAAATTACCAACAACGAATACCGCCAATTTGTTTTCTGGGTCAGGGATTCCCTTGTCAGACAAGCCCTGGTTGAAGATCAGATTGATGATTATATTCTCAAGGATAGAGAAGGCAATCCGATTACAATGATTAAAAACGGTCAGGAATCTCCAATTATTGACTGGAATACTGAATTAGACTGGAACGATAAAGAAGGTAATGTTCAAGCTGCCGTTGATAGAATTGAACTATATTATCCTCCCGAAGAGCGATTTTTCGGTCGAAATGAGATGAATACTGCAAAACTCATTTATAAATATTCATGGATTGATCGTCAGCAAGCAGCAAAGAGAACCAACCGTTTCGATATTAACACACAACAATACAATGGAAATATCATAAACCTTGATGGTAGTATTTCTAAAATTGAAGGCCGTCAATCATTTATATTCAAGGATGAGGTTTCGGTTTACCCTGACACACTCGTCTGGATCTCAGACTTCACCTATTCATATAATGAACCCTATTCAAATATTTATTTCTGGCATCCTTCTTATGATAATTATCCTGTTGTTGGTGTGACCTGGAAACAGGCAACTGCATTCTGTATATGGAGAACCGAATTACTCAACAGCGCACTTATGCGTGATGGTCAACCTCCTGTTCAGGAGTACCGCCTTCCAAGTGAAAGTGAATGGGAATATGCCGCCAGGGGAAACCTTGCCCTAAGTATGTATCCCTGGGGTGGCCCCTATATCAGAAACCAACTCGGATGTTTCGTTGCAAATTTTAAACCCCTTAGAGGAAACTATATCGATGATGGGGCACTTATTACCGAAAGAGTTGGCGCTTATGCCCCAAATGAATATGGACTGTATGATATGGCCGGAAACGTTTCAGAATGGACCTCTGCTGCATATGATGAATCCTCCTACGCATTCTCTCATAATATGAATCCAGATTATAAGTACAACGCAAAACCTGATGATCCTCCAGTTATGAAAAGAAAAGTGATCAGGGGTGGCTCATGGAAAGATGTTGCATATTATCTTCAAAATAGTGTAAGAGCATACGAATATCAGGATACTGCTAAATCATATATTGGCTTTAGATGTGTTCGATCTTATCTTGGTGCAAATTAAAATAATTAAAATCCCTATACTATGAATATTTCTGAATTAGTTCAGAGTTCTGCCTGGAAAAATTTTATGGCGAAACTCTATGGTATTGGAGCTTCAGTCGTTATTATTGGTGCATTATTTAAAATTATGCACTTCCCATATGCTGGAGTATTGCTGACCTGTGGCCTTTGCACTGAAGCAATTATTTTCTTCTTCTCTGCATTCGAACCTCTGCATGAAGAACTTGACTGGACCCTGGTTTATCCAGAACTTGCCGGGATGACTGATCCTGACGACCTTGAAGATTTCAGAGAGGAAAGTATTGCAGGAAGAGGTGTAGGATTACAAAAATTTGACGAATTATTCCAACAAGCAGATATTAAACCTGAAACTATTAAGAATCTTAGTACGGGCCTAAACAGCCTGAGCCAAACCACCACAAATTTGCATGATATTACTGCAGCTTCAGTTGCAACTGAAAGTTTCATGAATAACATGAAGAGTGCCTCTGAATCAATAAGTTCAGTTTCTGACAAATATGCAGCCAGTGGCGGAGATTTGACAAACTCAGTTGGTAACCTGGTTGCATCCTACAAAAAAACTGCTGAATTAATTGACAAATCAGGACAGGAAGTTGCGGATAAATTTACACAATCCTCTGCAGACATCACCTCTACATATCAGGAATTATCAAAAATCGTTAAAACCGACTATAGTGAGATTACCCAGGGACATAAGCAATTCAGCGAACAGCTCTCATCCCTTAATAAAAATCTGGGTGAATTAAATTCTGCATATGAATTGCAGCTCAAAGGAAGTCAAGAATATACAAAAGATGCAGAAGGATTATATAAGGGTTTTGACAGTATGATGAAAAATCTTAAGTCCTCTGTTGAAGAAACACAAAAGTATAGGGACGAAATTAACAAACTCAGTCAGAGTCTTTCTGAACTGAATAACATATACGGAAATATGCTCTCAGCCATGAGCGTGATTTCCAAAAAGTAAATTTACACTAACTAAATACATTTATTATGGCTCGCGGTAAAGAAACCCCCAGACAAAAAATGATCGGGATGATGTATTTGGTGCTGACTGCTTTGCTGGCACTAAACGTGTCAAAAGATGTTCTTGATGCTTTTATCCTGGTAGATGAGGGTCTCACAAAAACAACCCAAAATTTCTTCCAGAAAAATGAAGGACTATATAGCGATTTTGATGAAGCATATCAGCTTAATCCAGTAAAAGTACAGGATTGGCTTAAAAAATCTCAGGAAGTAAGAAAGAAATCCCAGGAACTTTTTGATATAATGCAGAATTATAAAAAAACTATCGTTGCTACCAAAGAAGGTCCTGATTCTCCGGCTTTTCATGATGGTGAGGTGGATCTTAATTTTGTAGCTTCCAAAGATGATAATAATGTCCCTGGTCAAATAATGATCGTTGAAAAAGGAGGGGAAAAACTTAAAAGCAGTATTAATGAATACAGAGCATTTTTGTTGAGTTTAATTGAAGATAAAGAAACTTATGCCGCTGTTGTAAAATCTGTTGAATCCAGCCTGGATACAAAGAACCCTAAACAGACAGCTGAGAGTAAAGGTGAACAACTCTCATGGGAATCTGCAAACTTTGAGCACCTTCCTCTTGCCTCAACCATCACTATTCTTTCAAAAATGCAGAGCGATGTGC
>CAZKMG010000172.1:0-8107 GCA_964553465.1 uncultured Bacteroidaceae bacterium | reverse complement strand
TTGTGTGAATTGTAACGAATGCTCAATTGCAAGAATGTGTCCTTCGGATGCCATAAGCAGGATACCAGCTAGCAAAGCCTACTTGATTAAAGGGGATTTTCAGAATAATCCAACGGGATAATTTTTTCTATTTATGAGAAAAGGGGCTCTAATATTATTATATGTAATAACTGCATTTTTCACTGCAACTGCTTTTGGACAACAAAGGTTTCCAAAACCGGAATTTGAGACAGGCTACGTGCAGCCTTCACCCACAACACCCGAACCAAGATCTGTAAAGTTTGAATATCTCGATGTCCTTGTTTTGGTTACTGTCCTGTCACTTACTGCATGGTTTGCGCTCAAAAAACGCTCAAGAAGGGGAATTTTATGGCTCTCCGTATTTTCTCTGCTGTATTTCGGGTTTTATCGTGAAGGATGCATCTGTTCCATTGGTTCAATTCAAAATATGACACTTACATTTTTTGATCCTGTATATACTATCTCTATTTCGGTATTGTTGTTTTTCCTTATACCGTTGATATTTGCATTGTTTTTTGGACGGGCCTTTTGCGCAGCAGCCTGTCCATTAGGCGCAATACAGGATCTTCTTTTAGTCAAACCTATATCCATACCTTTATGGATTCGGAAAACACTGGGCTTTTTCCCTTATGTCTACCTCTCCCTGGCTATTTTGTTTGCAGCTACTGATACTGACTTTATAATTTGCAGGTATGATCCATTTGTCGGATTTTTTCGTATGGAAGGACAGTTCCTGATGATAGTCCTTGGTTTAAGTTTTCTTGTTTTCGGAATGTTTTTTGCACGTCCCTATTGCCGTATATTCTGCCCATATGGAGTACTGCTTGGATGGATGTCTCGTTTTTCCAAGTGGCATTTGTCAATAACTCCTGCTGAGTGCATACAATGTAAATTATGTGCTAATTCCTGTCCATTCGATGCAATTGACTACCCTACTAAAGAAAATGAGCGTCCTGATATAAACAGTTCATCAAATCTAAGAAGATTTATAGTTTCAGCCCTCCTTATACCAATCTGGGTGCTGGCAGGAGGATTCATTGGATCCAAATCGCATATATACCTTTCAAAGGCAAATAATGATGTTTACCTTGCTGAGTTACTGATTGCGCATCCTGAACTTAAATCTGATCTAAAAAATCTTGATATTCAGGCTTTCCTTCAATCAGGGAAATCTATGGATGAACTTGTGGAAAATGCAGAAATAATCAGACACAAATTTCTCATTGGTGGATGGATTTCTGGAGGTTTTCTGGGTCTTGTCCTCGGAACCATGTTGATGAACCAGTTAATATTTAGAAGAAGGTCTGATTACGTCACAAATAGAAGCAGTTGTTTCAGTTGTGGTCGTTGTATGGATTATTGTCCTATTGGAAAGGAAATTACTTCATAATGGATGTGAAAGAAAAAATAAAATTTGCCCATCAGGTCATGACTATTGCAGGAATTTTCTGTGCCTTTACCTCAATATTGATATTATTGAATTTCTGGCATGTTAAACAAAATGAACCCCTTGAAAGTGGTGCCTTGAAGGTCCTGATTGATCGTCTTGCATCTGATCCCAATGACCAGGAACTTAAGCAGGAGATTAGAAACCTGGATCTTCTTGCCCGAAAAGCATATTTTACCTCACAATGGCAGGTTAAAACCGGAACTTACCTTTTACTTTTCGGGGCAATGGTTTTTGGAGTTGCTCTTTGGATTAAGCAAAAACTTCTTTCAAAAATTGAAAAACCAGTGATACAGTTTCAGGATGAAGTTACTGGAAGATTGCGATCTCAGAAGTGGATACTGATTACTGGTGGTCTTTTCTTAGCTTTAGCTCTCGGTGCTTCATTCCTGAGTAATGATTATCTGAAATTATATAATTCAGATACAAAGACTGTGAATCAACCGACAATGCAGGATTCTGAACAAATTGAAGTTATTACTGTTTCAAAAATTGATTCTACAGTAGCTACCAGATACCAAGATTCAACTGTACAAAATCTTACGCCTGAGTTAGCCCAATCATCTACAGTACCGGTTTTAAATGAAAATAAGGTAAATAAAACATCAGCTAATCTTAGTTTTGAGGATTTAAAAAAACAACATAACCTTTTCAGGGGAGTGTTTGGTCAGGGTATTTCTTATCGGAAAAATATACCGGTCGATTGGGATGGCAAGAGCGGAAAAAATATTATCTGGAAAGTTCCGCTGGATAAGCCTGGTTATAATTCTCCGATAATCTGGGATGAAAAATTATTTATTGCAGGAGGAGACAAAACTTCACGAGTAGTTTATTGTTATAATGTGATGACGGGGAAATTGATTTGGATGAAAGAAGTGACAGGTATTCAAGGCTCACCTTCAACTCCCCCTAATGTATCCGATGATACAGGGCTATCTGCTTCTTCAATGGCAACTGATGGTTTGGCAGTATATGCCATTTTTGCAACGGGCGATATTATTGCATTTGATATGAGTGGGAACCGATTATGGGCAAGAAATCTGGGTGTTCCTGACAATCATTATGGACATTCCTCTTCATTACTTGTATGGAATAATAAACTTTTTGTACAGTATGATACTAATAAAGGAGGAAGATTAATTGCAATAAATCCTACAAATGGTGAATTTATCTGGGATATAAAAAGAGCTAATAAAATTTCTTGGTCATCACCAATCCTTATCTATATTGATGGAAATTACCAGATTATTACTTCCGCTGATCCTTACGTTGCCGCTTATGACCCGGAGACCGGAAAACAAATCTGGGCTGTGGATTGTATGATGGCAGAAGTTGGCCCGTCTCCAGCTTTCAGTGATGGACTGGTTTTTGCAGCAAATGAATATGCAAAACTTGTGGCAATCCAACCAGGTAAAGATGCGAAGATACTCTGGGAAAATGATGAATATCTCCCGGAAGCAAGCAGCCCGGTTGCATATCAGGGACTTTTATATTTGGCAACAAGTTATGGTGTGATTGTTTGTTATGATACTAAAACAGGAGAAAAATATTGGGAACATGAAGCTGATAAGGGATTCTTCTCTTCCCCAATGGTAGCGGATGGGAAATTATATATCATTGACCTTTCGGGAATCATGCATATTTTTAAAACCGGTAAAGAAAAAATTATTATTGCTGAACCGGCATTGGGGGAAAGTACATTTGCTACTCCTGCATTTACAGATGGAAGAATATTCATCAGAGGGGAAAAAAATTTATATTGTATTGGAAATAAATAGGGATTGATGCTGATTGATTTGAAGGATATTGATAGATTAATTGAGGAAACCGGAACGACAAAACAGGCCGTTATTCCTATTTTACAAGCTATCCAGATAAAATATAACTTTCTGCCTGAAGAAGCTCTGCGTAGAGTCTGTGAAATTACAGAAATAACTCCCAGTCAGATTATCGGCGTTGCTAGTTTTTATTCACAATTCAGGTTTAAACCTGCCGGTCAGCACTTGATAAAAGTTTGTGTTGGAACAGCTTGTCATGTTAAAGGAGCAGTACAGGTATATGATGCAATGAAGCGGGAGCTAAATCTGGATGCTGATAACGATACGGATCAGAAAGGGTTATACACCATTGAAAAAGTAAATTGTCTTGGATGTTGCACTCTTGCACCGGTTGTCCAGATTGATCATGTAACTTATGGACATGTTGGCACCAATCAGGTAGGAGATATTCTCAAAGATTTTGAAAAACAGAAAAGTAAAAAAGGCAGAAGAATATTCAGAAATGGGGACGGTGAAAATATCCAGGGCGAGATACGTATTGGGTTGGGTTCATGTTGCGTCGCTAGTGGGAGTGAAGCCATTCGTGAAAAAGTAAATGAAACGGTCAATGAGCTTGGTTTAAATCTCAAACTTAAACATGTTGGCTGTGTGGGAATGTGCCATCAGGTTCCCCTTATGGAAATTGTTCCCTACAATAAAGAAAGTTCCCTTTATTCAAAGGTTAATCCTCTGGATGTTAAAGAGATCATTGAACGACACTTCCAGCCAAACGGCTTTTTAAAGCGGATGTCGAATAAAGTCATTCATACCATTGAAATGATTCAGAATGATTCAGGCTGGGATGGTATTGAAAGGTACTCCCTTGATATCAGAGAAAAACATGTGTCTTCTTTTCTTGGCAGACAGATGCCGATTGCTACAGAATTCAGGGGTACAATAAATCCATTGGATATTGAGGAATATATTCAACGGAAGGGATTTTTTGCAATGAAAAAGTGTCTGGAAAACCTGTCCTCCTCAGAAATCATTGAAGAGATTCAAAGAAGCGGTTTAAGGGGCAGGGGAGGTGCCGGATTTCCAACCGGTGAAAAATGGAAAATGGTTGCTTCTCAGGAAGCTAATCCGAAATATGTTATTTGTAATGGGGATGAAGGTGATCCTGGGGCTTTTATGGACCGGATGTTGTTGGAATCTTATCCTTACAGGGTAATTGAAGGTATGATTATTGCGGCTCTTGCTGTTGGAGCCTCTAAAGGAATATTATATATAAGAGCTGAGTATCCCCTGGCAGTATCAAGAATTAAAATGGCATTAGAGACCTGCAGGAAGGAAGGATATCTTGGGAAAAACATTTTAGGTAGTGATTTTTCTTTCGAAGCGACCATCTATCAAGGTGCGGGTGCATTTGTATGTGGTGAGGAATCTGCTTTGATAGCCTCTATAGAAGGTAACAGGGGATTCCCTTCGATGAGGCCTCCATTTCCTGCTGAAAAAGGATTATGGGGTCAACCTACTCTGGTTAATAATACTGAAACTTTTGCTCAAATTGCATATATTATACATCACGGATCTGAAAAATTTAATAAAATTGGAACAAAAGGATCCAAAGGCACTAAAGTTTTCTCTCTGGCAGGAAAAGTTGCACGGGGAGGATTGATAGAAGTCCCAATGGGGATGACCATCAGGGAAATTGTTGAAGAAATAGGAGGTGGAGTGGCCAGTGGTAGGAAATTCAAGGCTGTACAGATCGGAGGTCCTTCTGGTGGTTGTATTCCAGAATGGCTTTCCGATACAAAAATAGATTTTGATTCACTCATGGAAGTGGGTTCAATGATGGGCTCCGGAGGCCTGGTTGTGCTAGATGATACAGATTGCATGGT
This sequence comes from uncultured Bacteroidaceae bacterium, assembly GCA_964553465.1. Classification (GTDB taxonomy): domain Bacteria; phylum Bacteroidota; class Bacteroidia; order Bacteroidales; genus CAZKMG01. The sequence goes on along the minus strand of CAZKMG010000172.1, from coordinate 2,981 downwards.
AGACATTGCTAGGTATTTTCTTTCATTCACCCAAAATGAGTCATGTGGGAAATGTACCTTCTGCAGGATCGGGACGAAACGGATGTTGGAATTACTCGTGAATATTTGTTCCGGTAAAGGCAAAGAAAATGATTTGGATGAGCTCACTAAACTGGCAGAATGGACAACAAAAGGTAGTCTTTGTGGTCTAGGCAAGACCGCTCCAAATCCTGTATTATCCACCCTGAAATATTTCAGGAACGAATATGAGGAACATATAAAAGGTAAATGTCCAACAGGTAAATGTAAGGACCTTATTGAATATTACATTACTGATGATTGTATTGGGTGTACAAAGTGTTCACAAGATTGCCCGGCTGATGCAATTCCCTTTAAACCTTTGGAAAAACATGTGGTAGATACAGAGAAATGCATTAAGTGTGACGCATGCAGGGTTGTTTGTCCTGTTAATGCCGTAATTACGAAATGATTTTACTTGATGATATCGTTAAAAATAGATAACAGGAATATTGAGGTGGAGGAGGGAATCTCATTGCACAAGGCTATTAATAAAGCAGGTGTTGAGATACCATTAATGTGTTATTACGAAGGCATTGAACATTTTACATCCTGTATGGTGTGTATGGTAAAAGACAGGAAGAATGGGAAATTAATCCCATCATGCTCTGTTAAAGCCCTTCATGATATGGATATCATTACTAATGATGCTGAGGTTCTTGAAGCACGGAAAACAGCCCTTGAACTTCTGCTGAGTGAGCACGTGGGAGATTGTGAAGCTCCATGTAAAATAACTTGTCCTGCAAATATGGATATTCCACTTATGAACAGGCTGTTAGCAAAGGGTGATTTTACTGCTGCCTTAAAGGTTGTAAAAAAAGATATTGCCCTCCCTTCTGTACTTGGGCGTATTTGTCCTGCTCCCTGCGAGGGTGCATGTAGACGTAAATTTTATGATGATCCTGTTTCTATATGTTTACTGAAAAGATTTGCAGGTGATAATGATTTGAATGAAAATGATAACTATTCACCGGTCATTGCTGATAAGACGGGCTTTAAAGTTGCGATTATCGGATCAGGTCCGGCTGGTCTTTCAGCAGCTTATTACCTGCAACTTCGGGGACACCAGTGTGATGTTTTTGAAAAAGAATCATCCGCCGGAGGCGCTTTAAGAATAGCTATTCCTGATGATGTTTTGCCGAAAAACATACTTGACAAAGAGATCAGCATTATCGCAAAAACAGGGGTAAGTTTTTTCTTTGATCAATTTGTTGACAATGATTTTTTTAATGAACTTCAGAAAAATTACAACGCCTTGATTATTGCATGCATGCTTGAGGAAAAAGATATAATTTCATGGGGTATGGAGTACTCAGGAACCGGGATTAAGATTGTAAAAAACACATATCAGACAAATATAAGGAATGTATTTGCCATAGGAAGCGCCCTGAGAACCTCCAAGATGGCAATCCGTTCTCTGGGACAAGGAAAGGAATCTGCATTCAGTGTGGATCAATTACTCAAAGATGAGGAAATATTGGGTGAGGTCGTCATGTTTAATTCCAGGTTTGGTAAGCTTTTTGCGGAAGAATATGCTGAGTATCTTAAAGAATCTGTTACATTCAACCGGATACAACCAGGAAATGGGTTAAGTGAAGGATTTACTGCTGATGAAGTGATGAAAGAAGCAGCTAGATGCCTGAGATGCGATTGTCGTGAAAAGAATACTTGTCTGCTTCGGATCTACGCTGACGCTGCTAAGGCCAATCAGAAGCGGTTTGCATCTGATGATCGAAAAAAGATAAAAAAACTCATTCAGCATGAGACAGTAATTTACGAACCAGCTAAGTGTATTAAATGTGGGATATGCGTGAGAATAACAAGCCTGCATAAAGAAAAATTCGGGTTTACTTTTATTGGCAGGGGATTTAATGTTGAAATTGGCGTTCCTTTTAATGAAGAGTTAAGAGTGGCTCTGTCAGAAACATCAGAAGAGGTGGTACGTGCATGTCCTACCGGAGCACTAGCCTTAAATAATGATAAATTATAAATATGAATTTACAAGTATTTAATATAGAATACATAAAATCAGTGTTTTATATTATAAGATTCAAAATAATTTGGTTTATAATAAAATTATATTAAACTTAATTTTTGCATATTTCGATAAATAATTTATAATACATTGATAGAAAATCATGCAAAAATATATTGCTTTCCATATTTAGTACCTGAAAGCACAGTTGTGAAGTTTAACAATGATAAATCTGATAATTAGTGTTGGTATTCAATTATTCAACACCTTGATATTTAAAAAAATATAAGATCGTCATTTGTCTTAATGAACTTTGAGAAGAAATATTAACCAAAGTGATAGTGGATATATTCATCAAATTTTTAATGATGTAGGCTGATTTTAATTTCTTTTTAGACATAAACGGAGGGGTTTAAACCCCCGTTTAAATAAATCAGGAAATAGTTTGATATACTTAATAATTGAACTCACTATTGTTACATGTTTTTAAATTACAATTTTCCGTTACTGAATATCAGATGTTTAAAAAAGTTGTAAAAATTAAAATATGAAAAACGCAGCCATCTAAGAATTTCAATGATTTATTAGAACTTTTAAATTTTGCTGATTCACTAAGAATATTATAAGTTAATAAAATTTTAAATTCAAAATGATAAAATTTCTTCAGCTTGCTTTGATCTTTATCTTTCCTTTGGTACTCTCTGCCCAGGATAAAGGCTGCTGGCCGATTTTCAGAGGTGATCCTGAGCTGAAAGGCGTAAGTTTTGCACAATTGCCAGTATCTCCTAAATTGTTATGGTCATTTAAGGCTGTGGATGCAATAAAATCTTCTCCTACTGTATGTAAAGGGAAAATTATTTTCGGATCTACAGATGGAGATGTCTACGCTATAAATTTGAAAGGAGAACTAGAATGGAAATTTGCCACTGGAAATAGCATTGAAGCACCA
>CAZKMG010000171.1:0-8111 GCA_964553465.1 uncultured Bacteroidaceae bacterium | reverse complement strand
CTTCCCGAGGGCGGCTTTATTTACTCTTTTAATGGTCCTCACTCTCTTTTTGTCGATACTATTCGTTCCTGCCGAAGTCTTGCTCTGAGTTATAAATTAAAACATATCCTTCAGGCTGAAAACGATCAGAAAATAAACATTCTTGAACGCATGTGGCTGCATTTGAAAACCACTGCGAAATATAATGTTTATTATGGTGAGGGTCGTGATCTATATGATGTGTGGGGGCGAACCGCACATGAGTGCATTTTTAATAATAATGACGGCGCTTTCCGAAGTTCGAATGCACAACAGGGATTTTCCGGATTCACAACATGGACACGAGGTTTGGCATGGGCCATGTGCGGATTTTCTGAGGAACTTGAATTTTTTAATACCCTTTCTGAGGATGAAATTGGACCTTTTACTACAAGGGCAGAACTAGAAACTATGTTACTTAAAGCCTGCAGAGCAACATGTGACTTTTACATTGCCAACACACCTCTAGATGGCATACCCTACTGGGATACAGGTGCACCGAATATATTTAGGCTCGGTGATATCATCTCTTACCCGTCAAATCCTTTTAACGATTTTGAACCGGTTGATAGTTCTGCTGCTGCTATCGGAGCGCAAGGCCTCTTAAGGTTAGGCAGATATCTTATGAAGGATAAAACCAATAAAGAAGCAACAACCTATTTTCAGGCTGGATTAACTATTCTTAAAAACCTGTTTCAGGATCCATATCTCTGTAAAAACCCTGAACATCAAGGACTTATTTTGCATTCTATATATCACAGGCCAAATGGATGGGATTACATTCCGGAAGGAAGTAAAATCCCCAATGGCGAATCAAGTATGTGGGGTGATTATCATGCAAGGGAAGTAGCCCTTTATCTACAGAGGTTGATCCGTGATGAAAAATATTATGCATACTTCAATTGTGTAAGATAGAAATGAAACCTATAACTGATTTCTCCAGACTTTGTGTACATACGATTACAACACGACCCTGGAATATAGAGGAATGTGCAGAAAATTATGCACGAGAAGGAATTAAAGGAATAACCGTTTGGCGTAATACTCTTGATAACCGCAATATCCATCAAACAGGAAACCTGCTTCGCGAACATGGACTCAGCGTAATTTCCTTATGCAGAGGAGGATTTTTCCCGTCCATTGACAAAAATAAACGGTCTGCTTCCATAAATGATAATTTTAAAGCTATTGATCAAGCAGCCGAGCTTGGCGCCCCTCTTGTTGTGCTTGTATGTGGGGCGGATCCCGGACAATCACTTGATGAATCACGCTTACAAATTAAAGATGGTATTCTGGCTATATTGGAGCATGCACAACAGCATAAGATAAAGATTGCAATTGAACCCTTGCATCCTATGTATGCTGACACTCGCTCCGCAATTAATACAATTTCCCAGGCAAATGAATTGGCTGAAGAAATTAATTCACCATGGGTCGGTGCAGCTATTGATATATATCACTTATGGTGGGATCCTGACCTGAAGAAAGGAATTGAGCGTTGTGGAAAAAATAAACATATCTTCGCCTTTCACATTTCTGACTGGAAATCACCTACCACTGATATGTTAAACGATCGGGGATTGATGGGTGAAGGATGTATTCCGGTCAGGCAAATCAGAGAGTGGGTTGAGGATCAGGGATTCTCAGGATTTCACGAAATTGAAATATTTTCCAGTATCTATTGGGCAGACGATCAAAATAAGTTCTTACAAAAACTGAAGAATGCATACCTGGAACATTCCTGATGAAATGTTCAAGATAAAATAAATTTATAAATACTTATTATCATTATGAAAGTGCATCGAATTGGAATTATCATGAATGGGGTTACCGGTCGAATGGGTACTAACCAGCACCTGATGAGATCGATTGTTCCAATCATCAAACAAGGCGGTATAAAAATTAATGACCAAGAAATTATAATGCCTGATCCCCTTCTTGTTGGGCGAAATGAAGCAAGACTAAAGCATCTCTCTGAAATATCGGGGATTACAAAATATTCAACTGATCTCGACAAAGTGTTGAAAGACAATTCATATCAAATATATTTTGATGCTCAAACTACCGGGCAAAGGGCGGAAGCTGTTAAAAAGGCCATCAAGGCAGGTAAACACATTTATTGTGAAAAACCTTCTGCGACCACCACTGAATCGGCACTGGAACTTTATAATCTATGTCGTGTAGCCGGACTAAAAAATGGAGTTGTCCAGGATAAACTTTGGCTACCAGGGATGGTAAAACTAAAAAATCTAATTGAAACGGGATTCTTTGGGAGGATACTCTCGGTAAGAGGGGAATTCGGATATTGGGTATTTGAAGGAAAACCAATTGTATCTCAACGTCCATCCTGGAATTACAGGAAAGAAGATGATGGCGGAATAATTGTAGATATGTTATGTCATTGGAGATATGTTCTTGATAATCTTTTCGGTAAAGTAAAAGCATTATCCTGTATTGCAGCCACACATATTCCTGAGCGATGGGATGAACAAGGAACCCAATATTCCTGTACAGCAGAAGACTCGGTGTATACCACATTCGAGCTCGAAGGAGGTATCATTGCTCATTTCAATTCATCCTGGACTGTTCGGGTGAGACGGGATGATTTATTGACAATCCAGGTTGATGGCACAAAAGGATCTGCAGTTGCCGGACTCAGGGAATGTTATATACAACATTATGGAAATACTCCCAAGCCTCTTTGGAATCCAGACATAGAGCAACCGATCAATTTCTTTGAAGGCTGGATAAAAGTCCCTGCACAGATTTTTCATGATAATGCCTTTAAAATCGAATGGGAATTATTCCTAAGGCATGTTATTATGGATGAACCTTTTCCATGGACATTACTGGAAGGAGCCAAAGGGTTGCAATTAGCTGAGAAAGGAATTGAAAGTTGGAAAAAACGTGCATGGATTGAAATTCCTGAAATTTAAATTAAAGCGATAAGATTACGTTATTGCTGTTGGTTTGATCGTTTCACTTAATCCCTATCAAAATGAAAGAAACGGAAAACTTATCTAAACCTGTTGCATTAATTACCGGGGGTTCCCGTGGTATTGGTCTTGGTATCGCAAAATGCCTGGCAGAGGAGGGTTACAACCTGGCTATCAATGGTATCCGGGAACATTCACAAGTTAAAGAAGTACTTAACTTGCTACGTACCATGGGTTCTCAAGTTCTCTATTGCCGGGGAAACGTAGCCGACTTAAAATCCAGGGAAAAAATTATCCAGGAAATAAGAACAAAATATGGAAGGCTTGATTTGCTTGTAAATAATGCAGGCGTTGCCCCTAAAGAAAGAAAAGATATTCTGGAAGCCACGGAAGAGAGTTTTGAATATATTATCAGGACAAATTTACAGGGACCCTATTTTCTTACGCAATTAGCAGCAAACTGGATGATTGAACAAAGCAAAGAAAGAGATGATTTTTCCGGATGCATTATTAATATATCTTCAATATCCTCAACTATAGCATCTGTAAACAGGGGCGAATATTGTATCGCTAAAGCAGGAATCAGTATGGCAACCGCTTTGTATGCTGTAAGACTGGGAGAATACAATATCCCTGTGTACGAGGTTAGACCAGGTATTATCGATACGGATATGACTTCAGGCGTAAAAAACAAATATGATGAAATGATCAGTAATGGATTAACCATACAAAAGCGATGGGGTTATCCTGAAGATGTTGGTAAAGCAGTGGCATCCCTTTCCCGTGGTGATTTTCCATTTTCCACCGGTCAGGTAATTATGGTTGACGGAGGGTTGACTTTACAGAGACTATAATCACACTAAGATATAAATTTTCATTTCTATCAGGTAATTCTGTAATCTTTACTACATCTGTATTACGGGAATAAACCTAATGAATGAGTAGTCAAACTTAAATTTTCCTATTAATCTCCTGTAATTCAGTAGATTTTCCTGTCATTCCCGAGATACCTGAAAATACATATACAGTTCGTTATTTCTCGCATAATTTGTGTTCATTTTCGTACACTATTTGTTACAAAACCGCCCGATTTTAACATTACTTCCGAAATGCAATTAAAGCTGTATTATCTTGATATTCAGTTAATAATAATTTTTGGCACACATCATGCGAAATACCTTTCAGAAGCGATAGAAAGAATAATTAAAAATAATTGGTTATGAAAACAACAACTATCATCAGCCGGAAAAATTCAAAATTTATTCTCATTTTGATGATCATGACCCTAATTTCATCCAATGCGTTTACCCAACTTGCTTTTTTATATCAAACACTAAAAATATCTGATAGTGATCTGTTTATCACAGGTAAATCTGATATAAAAAGCACATTTCCAGATACCTATGAGCTAATCATTGCAGAAGAAACCGATATCGAAGAATGGATGAAAAAACCTGATGAATGGGCTGAGAGTTCCAGATCATTTATTGAAATGCTACCATCAGCATTTATTGAAGAAGAGCTTGAAATAGAAAATTGGATGAAAGTCCCAGCATGGAATGATGTCGTTGATGATGAACTTGAGATAGAATACTGGATGGTTTCTCCAAAGGAATGGAATATAAAAAATTAATTTTATTCCTGGCTATTCTCTATAGATAATGTATCGAGTTCACTGTCTAATTCCTGGTTATCAGAAATTTGTTTTGGTATGATTTTTAATGGTTTAGCCCCCAGGGACTCAATATCCCTGGCTCTCTTTATAAGGTTCCCTTTTCCTGTTGACAATTTATTCATCGAGTCATCATAAGCTTTCTGTGCAGATTTTAGTTTACCACCGATATCCACAAGGTCTTCCAATAATCCATAAAACTTATCCAGCAGGTCCCCGCTCCTTTTGGCAATTTCCCTTGCATTCCGGTTTTGATATTCCTGTCGCCACAAACTTGAAATCATTTTTAATGCAGCTATCAGATTCGTAGGACTCATCAGAAGTATTCTTTTCTCATAAGCAAAATTCCATAATTCCGGGTCCTTCTCCACTGCAACAAGGTATGCAGGTTCAATAGGCATAAACAACATAACAAAATCAAGGGCTTTAACATCATACAACTCATGGTAGTTCTTTTTACTCAGTGAGATTATATGGTTTCTTACAGATTGTACATGATCATTCAATGCTTTGTTCTGTATGTCTTTCTCTTCTGCCGAATAATATTTCTCGTAGGCTACAAGGGATACTTTTGAATCAATAATCACAAATCGTTCACCCGGGTATTCAACTACAATATCAGGCCGAAGATTTCTTCCTTCCTGGTCTTTTAAGTTTGCCTGAACAAAATACTGGCGGTCCCTTACCAATCCAGATTTTTCAAGGATACTTTCAAGGATCATCTCTCCCCAGGTACCTTGGGTTTTAGTCTCACCTTTTAGAGCACGTGTAAGATTTTTTGCTTCTTCTCCGACTTTCAGATTCAGGTCTGCCAGTTTTTTTACTTCTTCTTTTAAAGAAAATCTTTGTTCAGCCTCTTTCACATATACATCATTGACTTTTTTTTCGAAATCCTTGATTTTTTCTGATAAGGGTTTTAATATTACATCAAGATTTTCCTTGTTTTGCTGAGTAAATTTTTTTGTTTTTTCATCAAGGATTTCATTCGCCAGATTTTTAAATTCAATATTCATTTTATCATACAATATCTTGATTTCTTCTTTTTGCTGATCTAGTCTTTCTGTCAGGTTTTTATTATTGACAATTGATCCCGATAACTCTGAAGTTAACCGAAGTATCTCTTTCTCTCTTTCCTTCAAATTATTTTTAAGTTCATCCAGGTTATCCCGGTTGATTTTATCCTGGTTTAATGAAGATGCTTTTTTACTGACATAAAGAATTCTGTAAACTGCATAGGCAGTTACTAAACCAATCAGCATACCTGTTAGAAAATAGGTTATTTCCATGAATTAATCCGGGATTTTATAAATTGTATTTCCAAGAAATCGTTCTATTTTTTGGAGATCGCGTGTATCACGAGGAGTTACGAATGTTATTGCGACCCCCGATTTATGTGCTCTGGCAGTTCGCCCTACACGATGAATGTAGTCTTCTGGATCTCTAGGTACATCATAATTTATTACAAGATCAAGACCTTCAACATCAATACCTCTTGATATAATGTCTGTTGCAACCAAGATTTGAATTTTACGGTTTTTAAAATCCCGCATAACCGTTTCTCTCTCCTTTTGCTCCAAATCAGAATGTATGGCTTTGACATTCAGATCCAGTCCTTTTAGCTTGCCTGTAATTTCTTTGACCCTGATTTTTGAAGACGCAAATATGATTGCACCTGAAATGTCCTTCCCTGTAAATAGTTTACTTATCTTATCAAGTTTTTGATTTTCTTTTAACATATAAACAGCCTGTATTACTCCTTCTGCAGGTTTTGAAGCTGCAATATTAATATGCAGAGGATTAACCAAAATATCTCTGGCAAGTTTCTTTATTTTTGGAGGCATGGTTGCAGAAAACATAAGATTCTGCCTTTTTAAGGGGAGGAAATCAAGGATTTTAACAATATCATCGAAAAAACCCATGTCCAACATCCTGTCTGCCTCGTCAAGGATCAGAAAATCCAGGTTAGTAAAATCAACATATCCAAGATTAAGATGAGACATAAGCCTGCCAGGTGTTGCTATAACAATCTCGACTCCTGTTGTAAGTGCAGTTTTTTGTTGCTCCCAGGACCCTGAATCACCACCCCCGTAAACAGAAATAAAACTTATGTTTAGAAAATAACTGAATCCTTCAAGCTGCTGGTCAATTTGCAGGGCCAGTTCACGAGTTGGGACAATAATAAGAGTAGATATTTTACTGATATCTGATTTCTTCGATAGCAAATGATTAAGTACAGGTAAGATGTAAGCTGCTGTTTTCCCGGTGCCTGTCTGGGCACACCCCATTATATCCCTGCCTTCCATAATCGCAGGAATAGCTTGTATCTGAATCGGAGTTGGATTTTGATACCTCATGGCATCTATCCCCTGGATAACATCTTCCCTGAGATTAAATTGATCGAATCCTGTCACTTTTGTATATAAGTTATTTAATTTCCCTAATAATTAGTATTCAATTCTTCAATATTTTATTTACTATATTTCTTTCTGCCCTTAGATATTTTCCATTATGGCGATAACGTTAAATTTTAACGGCCTCCAGGCTTAAGGATAAATTGAATCCTGATTTTGACAAATAGCACCCGTTTGGATTAAATATTCTGTTTAATAACTGTCCGGATTGGATGCAAAGGTACACCCTGAATTTATATTTGACAAATGCATATCTTTGAACGAAAAACCATTTGAAGTTGTACAGGCATATTTTTTTCGATCTTGACCGGACATTATGGGACTTTGATTCCAACTCCCGAGAAGCCCTCACTGAAATTTTCAATGAGTATGAACTCATTAAGTACTTTTCCTCTACAGATCAATTTATCAGGATTTATCATAAAAATAATAATTCTCTTTGGACGTCCTATCGCAACGGTAAATTAAAAAAAGAAGTTTTGCGATCTCTTCGTTTTGAACTTTGCCTTAAAGAGGTGAGAGTAAACAATCCTGATCTCGCTAAAACCATTGGAGAGCGTTATTTAAAGTTAAGTACAGAAAAAACTATTGTGTTCCCATATACATATGAAATTCTGGACTATCTTTTCCTAAAATATCCACTATATATTCTGACAAATGGGTTCAATGAAACCCAATTAATAAAATTAAAAAATTCAAGATTAAGTACATATTTCAGATATGTATTTACATCAGAGACAATTGGATATAATAAACCTCATCCTAAAATTTTTCAGTGGGCGGTAAGCTCTGTAAATGCAAGAAAAAAAGATTGTTTGATGATCGGAGATGATTTCGAAGTAGATATTCTGGGAGCTAAATCCTTTGGGATTGATCAGGTTTTTTTCAATCCTGAAAATCTGCAATTCGAACAAAAAGCCAGTTATGAAATCAGTACATTACTTGAGCTCAAAGAAATTTTGTAATTAGAATGGATCTTCAACACTATTAGTGTAATCCGTATCAAATTTGTTTTTTGCACTATTCTTCAAATCCTCATTCATTTTAGATCCGAAAGTAACCACAGGAATACCA
>CAZKMG010000170.1:0-8175 GCA_964553465.1 uncultured Bacteroidaceae bacterium | reverse complement strand
AAAGATCGAAGCCATAATGAACCATATCATATGCTTCCTGCTGGTTTGAAGGTTCAAGGACAGGTATCATCGCAAACTTCCCAAAAAACCTTGAATCCTGCTCATTTTGTGATGAATGCATTGAAGGATCATCTGCCACAATAATCAGCAATCCACCATTAATTCCTGTAATGGCAGAATTAATAAATGGATCGGCAGCAACATTAAGACCGACATGTTTCATGCAAACCATTGCCCTTTTTCCGGTATAAGACATCCCGAGGGCTTCTTCCATCGCTGTTTTTTCATTAACAGACCATTCGCTTCTTATTTTTCTTTTGCGGGCATCCTCAGATGACTGAACATACTCAGTAATTTCTGTAGAAGGAGTTCCGGGATAGGCATAAACACCAGAAATGCCGGTATCAATCGCTGCCTGAGCAATTGCTTCATTTCCGAGTAATAATGACTTAATCATGTTAAATCTTCATATATAATACCAAAATTAAAAATTTGACGCGTAAATCGGAAAGATAAATAAGAAAGGATTAATTTTCAGCCAAAGGCTTGTTATCATGAAATTACCGTAATAACAAGTTTCCTGGGACCGCCGTTTTTCCTGAATTCACACAGATAAACACCCTGCCAGGTACCAAGGTTTAATCTTCCCCTGGTTATGGGAATTGTGAATGAAACATCAAAAAAAGAGGATTTAATATGAGTCGGTATTTCATAATTAATTGATTTTAATACGTATATTTGTGTTAGTATTATTATTAGCACAAGTATGAAAGCAATTCTATTGGTACGTGTATCTTCAGATAGTCAGGAGTTTGAAGAGCAAAAACGTGGTTTAATACAATACGCTCAAAAATTCGGATACACGGCAAACGAGTTAGTAATTGTGGAAAACGAGGAATCCGCAATGAAATTGAATATCGAAGAGCGTGAGGGGATTATTAAAACAAAGGAACTGATTGAAGAAGACATGGCAATAAATGCAGTATTCGTATGGGAGTTGTCACGGCTGGTCAGAAATCAAACAGAAGGGCATCTGCTCAAGGACTATTTTTTTAAACATAAAATCCAGTTCTATTGCTCCACACCTGAAATAAAACTGTTTAATGATGATGTGTCAACATCCCATGAAACCGGCGACATCGCATTTTCACTATTTCTCCAAATTGTCGAGAATGAGATGCGAACCAAAAAGGCAAGGTTTCATCGTTCAAAGATTCGAAATGCGAGAACAGGAAAATACAGTGGTGGTTTTATTAAATACGGGTATTACGTTGACGACAACGGTTACTATCAAGTAAAGGAATCCGAAGCGGAGATGGTACGATACATTTTCAATGAATATGAGAAAGGTAGAAGCACTATGAATATCCAAAAGGAATTGCTAAAACGTGGGAAAATCGATTCTACGAATTTCGTCAGGGGAATTCTAATATCAGAAGCGTACACGGGTCTTTCCAACGAATATGGAATGAACCGTACCTATCCACAAATAATTAGTGTTGAACAGTTTAACAAATGTCGTGAAATTGCTAAAAATAACAATAAGAAGGCTGATAAAGCCAATGAAATATATTTTGCAAAGAAACTGATAAAGTGTGTTGAATGTGGAACACACTACATTGCTATGAAATCCAGCATCACGTATTTGTGTTATGGACGTTACGGAAAAGAAGCAAAATTAAAGCCTGAAACCGCATGTAAATCAAGTCCAACAATCAATATAAATCTATTAGACAGCCTATTGTGGCGACTTGCCAAATTCAGTGAGCAATTTAGGTCTGACATAGGTAGTGTAGAAGAAATGACCGCTCTAAAGGAAACCATTGAACGAAACAAACAACACATACAAGAGAGCACATCATCATTAACAAAACTAAGAAGGAGTAGGGAACGCATTGCGGACAACTATGCAGATGGTGCATATACAAAAGAAAAAAGGGATGAGAAATTCAAAATCGTTGACAAGAAGATAAGTGAAACAACAAATTATATCACCAACAAGCGAAATGAAATCAGGAAAATAGAAAAACGTTTAAAGACCGAGTTCAAGCAATATAGTGGTCAGGAATTAATTGATTATCTCAAAAATGAAGCAGCAATGAAGGCTGAACGTCTTGAGGAAGTTGATGATGACATGGAAAAGCAGGAAATCGTTCAACGGAACATACAGGAAGTAAATGTGGTTGAGGATGAAGCAAACAAATCCAAGATTCTTATAATTAAGTATCATAGGGGTAGTGACCAACGGTATCGTGTATTAATTAAAAAGAAACCGCCAATTGTTGAATGGGACATAACCTACGGTGATGACGAGTTTCCAGAAGTCTTTCTTCCACTTGACCCGCCGCTGGAAATCACACAGCTTTTTGTTCGGAAGAAAACAACAAAACCAAGTTCGAAAACCATTTCTTGATATTAATGCTACTCTTCTCACCCCGACAAATATTAGTTCATTTTCGGTTTGTTACGAATATTTGAACCGATATTGAACCGAAAAAGTAAAAACTTGTCAGAAATGGCAGGTTTTATTTATTGATAGTAACCTATAATGTAGCAACAGTTACTCATTCCCCTACGGACTACAATTATAACTATAAAACCTCCTGATTATCATGTTAATTATCATGTGAACTGAGCCACAAATTCCGCCACAGAAATCGTCAAAATCTGCCACAATTTCCATTTTCACCCTATACTTACCAAGTTCAGCAATATTCTTAATTATTTACCTCTTTTTCAGATATATGCAAAATATTTACAATATTGTGTTGAGCATCAACTCAACTTTTGTATTTTACATCTAGTAGAATAAAAAGTACAAAATAGGCATTTAAGATTCCGTACATCAATAAAGTGAAGTTTCTGGGTTTAACATTAATGTGCTGGATGAGTTGACCAGAAAGGCCCTGTAGTTAATGAAGCCTATGAGGTGGGTTCATTTTGTATCACTTTTAAAATTATCATGATGCAATTCGACTAAGAATTGGCACATAAATTCTTCAAGTATTCTATATTTCAATAGGATTCTTTCCGGTGTTAATCCCTATAATGTATCATGTAGTTTTTGTCTGTTGTAAAGGATTACCCGTTCTACTATTATCACTCTTTCCTGGGACAACTCATCAAAGAAATAAACTACGAGAATCTCAAGATATTATGATGGCTAAATCCCTCAATAAAGCAAGTCTGAACTGGTTTGCCTGGCTAGATGTAGATAATACAAGTGTATGCTTTTTGACCACTCTACTAAAATGTATGAGGTAAACTCAGGACCATTGTCTCCCCGTATCCATTCTGGTTTTCCTCTCCAAATTGGATTTAATTGAAGTAGGAAAATTCCTACCAGAAAATGGGATTATCCTCCCCGAAGTCTCGGAATTCTCCCTACCATACTGGTAATTATTCCACATAATTTTACATTCATGATCAATCGAGAACATAATTCCAAAAAGAAGCAGAATAGAAAGACTATTCTATTGCTGGTTGACTGTCTGCCGGGAGCATTAAGAGCAGGCAGGTTTGTATTAAACAATCTATATGATAGTCAAACCCGGATAATACTACTACAGACATTTAATGTCCAGGGATTTGGATTATTCATGATGAAATATCTTTCTCAAAAATTAAGAGAAATTTCATTGTATGATCTTACAGTGTTGAAAAACAGTTTCATTGAAGAGTTTAGGATTCCGTCTAAAAACATACAGAAGCTGGCAATTGAAGGAGATCTAGCTACCATTGTGAATCAGAAATTCAGGAAGGATAATAATCTTTCTGTTGTTGTTGGGTCAGATAGGCACAAAGTAATTAATAAGACTACCAATAAACACACAATATCTTTCATTAAAAAATCAATTATCCGCCCTATTTTTCTAATTGAAGATAATATCACGCTTATTGATCGTTCTAAAATTATAATCGTTTCAGACAACCCGGATCAGATACCCGAACTAACAAAAAAAATCCTTGTCGACATTTCTGAAAAGGATGACCTGGACATTGAATATGCTACGGGTAAGGAAAATAGAAATATTTCAATTCCACACGGAACTGCACGTTTTTTTTCAAAGGACATCAGAGTTGATTCTCCGTCATTAAATATAATTGAAAGGATTATCCAGAAAAGAAGCAATTATAGCAATTCATTACCGAAAGTAGTTACAGAATGAAAGAATCCACAATTTACAGATCTTATGGTTAAATGGAATATAAGAGTTTACAGAAATTTTCATTAAACAGTCCAACTATGAACTACACACCTGAAATAAGAAGAATTCTAGTTCCAATTCCTAATGGGAGTGCTGGGAAGATTGCACTAAGACAAGCTATGATCTTTCAAGAAGTTTATGGATCTGAGATTGTCCTGCTGCATGTTGTCCCTGCAATATCTGTGTTTCATAGAATATTAAGGCCTTCACAATTAAAAAAACATTTAAAAAGATCAAAAAAGAAGCTGGCTAGATTTACAAAGGAATACTTTCATGGTGAAGTCCCAGAATTTATAACATTGAGAATTGTTGCCGGGAGATTGATACAAAAAATTCTCATCACTGCTGATAGAATAAACTGTGGTTTGATCATTATTAAAAAAAGAGAGAGAATAAATTCAAGACTAGGCAATTTGAAGAAAGAAAATGCAGACAAGCTTATTTCTGGTGCAAAATGCCCAGTTTTAACTATTCATGGAAAGTTCTCCGAACAAGGCATAAAGAATATCCTGGTTCCAGTTGACATCACTAAAAAGATTACCAACAAATTAGTTTGGTTAAAGTCCCTTGCCAAAAGATTTGACGCTACAGTGCATGTGGTATCCGTACTTAACCTGAACATTGCCCCAATAAGCAGTCTGGCATACCAGAAGGCATTAAGAATTGAAAAATCCATTAAGGAAGTAGGGATAAAAGTCAATGTGATATTACTGAAGGGAAAAGGACAATCAATGCATGATGTGGTATTGTCTCATATTGACGAATTGAAACCAGACATGGTGTTAATAATGACCCATCAGGAGTCAATTCTTTTTGATAACTACATCGGAAAATTTGCGGGTGAAGTCATTCACAGGTCAAATAGTCCGATTTTAAGTTTAGTTCCCAGAAAAGAGACTATGGTAGGAAATATTCTGGATTCTTCACTGTCAAGAAGACAGATGAGAGAGTTTTAATATGAAATGACATTCTAAATTAGACTATGGATAATAATGATAAAATAAAGAAACTTACAGATAAAATTTATCTTGAAGGTATTGAAAAGGCAAAGGAAGATGCTCAGCTCATCATCGATCAATCAAACAAGGAAGCAGCAAAAATTATTGATGATGCAGCTAAGGAAGCAAAACGGATTTTAAACAAAGCAGAAAAAGAAGCTTTAAATACTGCTGAGCGAATTATGACAGAGCTTCGCCTTTCCTCCCAACAATCACTTGCAGTCCTCAGAAAGGAGATTACAGAACTCATCCAGACAAAGGTTTTCAAAGAACCTTTGCAAAATACTTTTGAGGATCATGAATTTATGAAAGAAGTGTTGGAAATGGTGATCAAAAAATGGAATCCTAACAATGGCGATTCTGAACTGGATGTTATACTTCCAAAAGAGAAAGTAGAAGATACAGAACGGTTCATTAAAAAAAGAATAAATGGAATATTAAATAACGGATTGTCTTTTCAGGGCAATGATAGTCTTAAAAACGGTTTCGAAATTCTCTCTAGAAATGGTAATTATAAGATCACTATCACTGATACAGCGTTTGAGGCTTTTATAAAAGCACATTTTAAAGATAATATCATCGAGTTTCTATTTAAAGAGGAAAAATAATGCTACAAAGAAGATACCACTATCTGATTGCCGGCTTGCCTGATCTATCATTTGAAGAACAAAAACCACCTATAACAGTAGTTGAGTTTTGTAAGCAATTATTTACGCACCTGCATCCTGAAGATTATGAGCAGATCAGCTTGGTATTGCTGAATTATGATAACAAAAATCTTATTCACTTTCTGAAAGACAATGAAACGGAATATACAATCGCAGGAAACTATAAAGCAGTAAGATTTAGGGATCAGGTTGACAGATTGAATTCCATTTTGCCCGAGAAAGATATACTGCCCGGATATATGGTAAATCTAATTAAACAGCATTATGATGTTGAGTCGGCTATTAATCCTGATAACTATGAGATGATACTAGCTGAGGGTTATTATCATCATATAATGAATATTGGATCTCCGTTTTTGAAAATGATGACAGAGTTTGACTATAACATAAATAATCTTTTAACTGCATTTCAAACCGGTAAGTATAATCTTTTTCTAAAAGGATTTATTGTTGGTGAGAATTCTCTGGCGATGCATTTAAAAAGAATCGGTGGAAGAAATCTGGTATCAGATTCAGAATTTGATTTTTTTAATGAAATCCTGGGATATGCAGGTATTCAGTCATATGCTGAAGCTGAGCGGAAATATGATATTCTTCGCTGGAAAATGATTGATGAAGCTACTTTTTTTGAAAACTTCAGTATTGACTGGCTTCTTGGTTATTTGCATAAACTATTAATAATCAGACGGTGGTCAAATCTAAATCATGATTCTGGAATACAGAGGCTAAGAGAAATGATTACTGAAACAAAGGAGAAATTGGAAATTATCTAAAGTAGTCTATTAAACCCTGCAAATTATCGAATTGTAAGTTGTCGGGGGACTGTACTTGGATTTAAATTATAAATAGAAATAATGCTTAGCACTGGCAAAGTAAAAGGAATCATTGCAAACCTGGTTATTGTTGAGACCAACGAAACAGTGGCTCAAAATGAGATATGCATGATTGTACATGGTGAAACAAGATTAATGGCCGAGGTGATAAAGATTAACGGCAGTATGGTTTATGTGCAGGTTTTTGAAAGTACACGTGGATTGAAGGTGGGTGCGCAAGTCAATTTTACAGGGAAGATGCTTGAAGTTGAACTGGGACCTGGAATTTTATCCCGCAATTATGACGGTTTGCAAAACAATCTTGATACCATGGAGGGGGTATTCCTTAAAAGGGGAAACTATACTTCCCCGCTGGATGCAGATAAGGAATGGGAATTTAAACCTCTTGCAGAACCCGGGCAGGAGGTAAAGGCAGGAGACTGGCTTGGTGAAGTCAGAGAAAACCAGATCTCACACAAAATAATGGTTCCATTTAGTTATACGGGTATGTACAAAGTCAACTCCCTTGCCTCAAAAGGCCACTACAAAATTAATGACACGATAGCCAAACTGGAAAATGGTTCGACCACCTTACTTGATGTAACAATGGTACAGAAATGGCCGGTTAAAATTCCTCTTACTTCTTACAGTAATAAACCCCGTCCTTTTAGAGTATTAGAAACAGGCATTAGAGCAATTGATACGTTGAACCCAATCACGGAAGGAGGGACAGGGTTTATACCCGGACCCTTTGGTTGTGGAAAAACAGTTCTTCAACATGCCATATCCAAGCAAGCCGAAGCAGATATAGTAATTATCGCCGCCTGTGGTGAAAGGGCAAATGAAGTGGTGGAAATCTTCAAAGAATTTCCGGAGTTATTGGATAGCAGGACCGGGTTAAAACTCACAGAAAGAACTACCATAATCGCAAACACATCAAATATGCCTGTGGCTGCTAGAGAAGCCTCTGTTTATACAGCTATGACACTGGCTGAGTATTATAGAAACATGGCCCTAAAGGTTCTTCTCCTTGCAGATTCAACTTCACGTTGGGCACAGGCACTAAGGGAAATGTCAAACAGAATGGAAGAATTACCCGGTCAGGATGCCTATCCAGTAGATCTTCCTGCAATTATATCAAATTTCTATTCGCGGGCAGGATATGTTGAGCTTAACAACGGTGCTTCCGGCTCTATCACGTTCATTGGAACTGTATCACCGGCAGGAGGAAACCTGAAAGAACCAGTTACCGAGGGAACAAAAAAAATTGCCAGGTGTTACTATGCACTTTCACAACAGCGTGCCGATAGTAAGAGGTATCCTGCAATTGACCCTGTTGATAGTTATTCTAAATATCTGGAATATGAAGAAGTCATCGGGAATTTGAAGGAGAATGTCTCTGATTACTGGCTCGACATGGTTACCTACATAAAAGATATTTTAATTAAGGGCAAAGAAGCCCAGGAACAGATAAACATCCTGGGTGACG
>CAZKMG010000169.1:7711-8290 GCA_964553465.1 uncultured Bacteroidaceae bacterium | reverse complement strand
CATATATACTTTTGGATCGGCATTAAGAGACAAAGGATTTATTCTTCAAACATTAAATTTGCTTGGAATGCGAGATGAAGCAATACCTGTACTACAATTTATTTCTGAAAAACTTTCAGGAGAATCGTGGTATAGTACACAGACCTTGTCAGTTTGTCTTATGGCAGTGGCTCAATTTGCAGGAACTTCAAAAATGACCAATGACTTGAACTACGAATATTCGATTAACTCATCAGGGAAACAAAAGGCTGTGACCAAATTGCCTTATTCACAGGTTAAGATTGACTTTGAAAAACACACCGAAGGAAGAGTCAGTGTAACCAATACTGGGAAAGGAATTATTTTTGCCAGGCTAGCGCTTCATGGAATACCTGTGGCAGGACAGGAAAAAAATCTTTCTCAAAATATTAATCTTATTGCAAAGTATAAAGACATGAATGGTAATATTTTGGATGTCAAGAAATTAGAACAGGGAACAGATTTTATTGCGGAGGTAAATATTTATAATCCAGGGATCCTTGATAATTATCAAAATCTAGTATTGTCACAAATTTTCCCTTCCGGATGGGAGATACAGAA
>CAZKMG010000169.1:0-7701 GCA_964553465.1 uncultured Bacteroidaceae bacterium | reverse complement strand
TCAAAGACTTTTTGAATCAAATATTGGTAACTATTCAATTCCGGTTTATCAGGATTATCGTGATGACAGGGTATATACTTTTTTCAGTTTGAGAAAAAATGAATCTAAAACTTTCATGGTCAAATTAAATGCTGCCTACAAGGGAAGGTTTTATTTACCCGGGTTGAGCTGTAATGAAATGTATCGGAATGATATCCAGGCTGTTATTCAGGGAGAATGGGTGGATGTGGTGGAAGCAGGATTATAATCCCAATGAATTAAGAGATGTATGAATGATTTATAATCAATAATTTGAAGAATAAAATATAAATTTTATTATTTCATTTTATTGATGATCATTATTTTTCAATAAATTTAGGGCCTTTTAAAAGATTCATATATACCAAATTCTAAATTTAGGATAATTATAAATTGAAAATATGTTTAAAAAAAGCGAAAATGCCGGACACAGAATTTTTAACCTTACTCATTTTCAATCGATTTCCCTCGTTGTTCTGAGAGTCGCAATTGGGTGGCATTTTTTATATGAGGGAATAGTAAAAATAATGAACCCAAACTGGTCATCAGCAGGATATCTGCTGGATTCAAAAGCGTGGTTCACAGGCATGTTTCAGGGAATAGCCATGAATTCTCATGCGCTTAAAATAGTTGACTTGCTTAACATGTGGGGATTGACAGCTATAGGATTAGGACTTATTCTTGGTCTGTTTACCAGAGTTGCAATAGTAGGTGGGATGATTTTATTGATATTTTATTATGTTTCTCACCCATCTTTGATAGGTTTAGAATATGCACTCCCAAATGAAGGGAATTATATGATTATCAATAAAACTTTGATCGAGTTATTAGCGTTATGGGTTTTATTCCAGTTTTCAGGAGTTAACAATATTGGCTTAGATAGAATTATCATAAAAAATAAATTGAAGACGAGAAAAACAGATTGATATGCAAGAGGATAGTAATAACAAAACAAATCAAGAAAAAATTATTAAATCCAGAAAGATTGATCGGAGAGAAATAATTAAGAGTTTAGCAACTGTGCCAGTATTAGGTGCCTTTGCTTATGAACTGTGGAAAAAGAAAAAATATGATGCTGTGCTGAGAAAGAATTTACAGGAAGCAGTTTCCCTAAGTTCGGAATCGCCTGTCATTCAGAGTACATTTGTTAAAAATCCAATTGTTCGGTTGGGAATAATCGGGTATGGAATCAGAGGCGAACAGCTCTTAAAAGCAGCGGGCTTTGCCCATCCTGATGCTCTTGACAAATTGATTTCAGGAGCTCATGAAGACATTTCAGATACCAGATATAATGACTTCCTAGAGCAGGAGGACCTTAATATTGTAATTACGGCTGTTTGCGACTTATTTAAAAAACGACAGATCAGGGCTCAGCTTGCAGCTGCAAATAAATCAAGGGAAGGTTCAGGTGGTTCTGTTCGGCAAACTGCAAAAATTTACACAGATTTCAGAGAGTTAATTCATGCAACAGATGTAGATGCAGTTATTATCGCCACTCCCGATCATTGGCATGCTGATATTGTAATTGAAGCTGTAAAGGCGGGGAAGCATGTTTATGTTGAAAAAGGACTGACAAAAACATTGGAAGAAGCGATTAAAGTAAGAAATATCGTTAAAAACAGTAAAATAGTTTTTCAGCTTGGGCACCAGGGCAGACAAACTGAAAGCTATCTCAAAGCAAGAGAGGCTATCGAAAAGGGCATTATTGGTAAAGTAAATTTAATAGAAGTATCAACTAACAGAAATACTCCAAATGGAGCGTGGGTGTATGATATTGACCCGGCAGGTAATCCCGAAACAATCGACTGGCTGCAATTTGAAAAACCTTGCGAAACAAAGCACCCGTTCAGTCTTGAAAGATTTTTCAGGTGGAGATGCTGGTGGGATTATGGTACAGGCTTATCCGGGGATCTACTTACCCATGAATATGATGCTTTGAATCAAATCCTTCGACTTGGAATTCCAGCTTCCGCCACAAGTTCAGGTGGAGTTTATGTTTTTAATGATAAAAGTCGTGGGGATTATATAAACGAAATCAGAGAAGTTCCGGATATCTGGCAGGCAGTCCTTGAATATCCTCAGAAAGATTTAAGTATTTTATATACTGCAACTCTTGGAAGCAGTAAAGATAGGGGTAAAGTAATCATGGGCAGGGATGGTTATATTGAACTTGGAAATAATCTGGTAATTTATGCAGATAGAAATTCTATTCTGTATCAGAATAAAATTAAATCAAAAATCATTAACCCTGAACTTCCAATATTTACTTATATTCCCGGGAAAAATAATGTAGACGGAATTACATCGCCTACTGAACAATATTTTGCAAGCAGGGGACTGTTGTATACATATCGTGGAGGTAAACGTATTGATACTACTCATTTACATATCAAAGAATGGATTGATTGTATCAGGGATAGTATGGCAGGAGGTGAATTGAAGCAACCAAGTTGCAATATTGATGAAGCTTTTCAGGAAGCGGTGACTTCGCAAATGGCAACTCTCGCATATAAAGAGAATAGAAAAGTTTATTGGGATCAGACTAAAGAAGCTATCATATAAAAAAGGTAATTATAAGAATGTAACATTTATTCAACAATAGGTGAGAGAAAGCAAAGTGTCCGGAAATCCGGTAGATAGCGCAAAGCTATTCCGGCGCATTGAATACTTAACCAAGTTTCCTTGAAAACTAAAGGATTTTATCTTATTCTGTTTTTATTCCTGGGAACCTCATTCTGGTTCATCCTACCGGACCCTTTATTTAAAGATCCTACTTCAACAATTCTTCTCGACAGGAATGGAGAGTTACTGGGGGCCCGTATTGCTGTAGATGGTCAGTGGAGGTTCCCTACCCCAGACTCAGTACCTGCTAAGTTTTCAAAATGTATCATTTCTTATGAAGATAAATATTTCTATCAACATCCCGGGATTAATCCTGTTTCGTTATTTCGATCCTTAATGCAGAATATTTATGCCCGCAAGATTATCAGGGGCGGGAGTACCATCAGTATGCAGGTGATTCGCTTGTCGCGAAAGGGCAAACCAAGAACAATCTGGCAAAAAATTATTGAAATCGTACTTGCCATAAGACTGGAAATTTCCTATACTAAAAATGAAATTCTTACTTTGTATATTGCAAATGCTCCATTTGGAGGAAATGTGGTGGGACTGGAGGCAGCATCCTGGCGTTACTTTGGTAGCGATCCAAATACTTTGTCATGGGCTGAATCTGCAATGCTTGCAGTGTTGCCAAATTCTCCTTCGCTTATTCATCCAGCTAAAAACAGGGACGCACTGCTGAGAAAGAGAAATTTTCTTTTATATAAACTTTTTTCGGAGAAGGTCCTTGATAGTTTAAGCTTATCAATGGCATTGTTAGAAACCCTGCCAGAAAAACCATATCCTCTTCCTCAACTTACTCCACATATGTTGGATAGATTTTGTTCCATGTGCAGAGGAGAAAAAATCCATACAAGCATTGATAAAAGTTTACAGGAAAAAATAAACCGAATCATTGACATACATGCCCGACAATTATATGCTAATGAAATACATGGGGCAGCATGTCTGGTGCAAGAGGTGGAAACGGGTGAGGTTCTTGCATACTATGGGAATATTAGAAATCAATTGCACCCTGAATATGGAGGAGATGTAGATGTGATAAAATCACCAAGAAGTACAGGAAGTATTCTTAAACCCGTGCTCTTTGCTGAGATGCTTTACAGGGGCGAATTGCTGCCCGAAACCCTAATCCCGGATATTCCTACTTTTTTTGAGGGATTTAGTCCTAAAAACTTTAACAGGGGATACGATGGTGCTGTTCCTGCAAAAAATGCACTTATACGATCCTTGAATATTCCTGCTGTAAGGATGTTGCAGAAGTACGGAGTGGAAAGATTTTATCAGGATCTTAAAGAGCTTGGTATAAATGAATTAATATATCCATCATCACATTATGGATTAAGCCTTATTTTAGGTGGATCTGAAGCTACTCTCTGGGAATTGGCAGGATTATACAGTAGTTTTGCCAGAATCCTTAATCACTATAATATAACAGGCGGCAAATATTTTGAAACTGATATTAGACCACCTGTACTCACCCTGGAAAAACAGCATATTATTCAGAAAGATGGACTTGAGCAAGGTATGATTGGAGCAGGATCATTATGGCTCATGTTTAAATCATTAATTGAGGTAAACCGGCCCGAACAGGAAACCGGATGGGAATATTTTACAACATCCAGAAAAATAGCATGGAAAACGGGAACAAGCTTCGGATTCAGGGATGCATGGGCAATCGGAACTACTCCTGAGTACACCGTTGCAGTGTGGACAGGAAATGCTGATGGAGAGGGCAGGCCAGGTTTATCAGGACTATCAACCTCAGCCCCTATACTTTTTGAGGTTTTTAATTTACTTCCTCCAACCAGCTGGTTTCAGATTCCATATGATGATCTCGCTCAAGTAACTATCTGTAAAAGAAGTGGTTATCTCGCAGGACCTGATTGTACTGAGACAGATTCGATTTTAGTACCCAATACGGGAAAACAAACTCCCGTTTGTCCTTTTCATAAAATAATTCATCTGGATGAACACCAAAGGTTCAGAGTTAATAGTGAATGCTATCCAATCGATAAAATGATCCATAAATCATGGTTCATTTTGCCTCCTGCTGAGGAATGGTATTTTAGAAAAAAAAATTCATGGTACAAACACGTCCCACTTTTTTCAAAAGACTGTGTGGGGGTTGATGACATACCACAGATGCAAATGATATATCCTGAACAAGGAGATTTGATTTATGTACCTCTGGAACTGGATGGTTCAAGAGGAAGATTGATATGTGAAGTAACTCACCGTAGTCCGGAAATGATGATTTTTTGGTACCTTGATGATACATATCTTGGCAGCACGAGAGATATTCATCAGATGGCAATCCTACCGTCAAAGGGACCGCATACACTTGTCCTTGTGGATGCGAATGGTAACAGGATCAGTTTAAATTTTGAAGCCCTGGAAAAGAATTAATGATGTGATATTTTTTTTACTCTTTGAAAAGCAGTTAGGAAAGGCATCCCGGTACCTTCCCTGTTAACAACCACTTTTAAACATGCTTTTTGAATCTGATATTCAAGGACTCCCTCCATAATACTTGCTTCACCATCAATATGAATTATTTTCTCGGTCTCCTGAGTGAATATTTTTACATTGTGAGCCTGTTTATGCCATACAAACTTACTATTTTGAATAGTTCCAAAAAATGACCTGACGGCAATGAAAGATGCCATCCATTTTGGGAATTTCTTAACTACAACAACATCAAAAAAACCATCAAGGGTGGACGCTTGTGGAGCAACATAAAAATTATATCCAAATTGAGAAATATTTGCTATAGTAATAAAAAATGCACTGAAATCATATGGCCTCCCGTCAATTTCAAGATAGTATTCACGTGCCTTATACCAACTGAAAACATTTGCAAAACTAAGAGCATATGAAATTAGTCCCCTGTGGTTGTAATGACTATAATGATAACCTGTTTCAGCATCAAAACCAATTCCTGCTGTGCAAAAGAACGGTTTGCCGTTCAGGTATCCAACATCAACAGTTATTTCATTTCCATTTAGTAATGTATCAAGGGCTTTATCGAGTAAAAACGGAATATTAAAATGCCTGGCAAATCCATTTCCGGATCCCAGGGGTATGACGCCAAGCGTTGACCCGGAATCGATCAGGGATCTTGCTATTTCATTAATGGTACCATCGCCCCCAACAGCCACTATAAATGTTGGACCCGTTTTAGCGTAGCTGGCTGCAATATCAACAGCATGACTTGGATATGAAGTATAATGTTTAATTACTTCAAAGTTCTTTCCTGAGAAGAAGGAATCGATTTTTTTCTCAAATCTTTTTTTACTCCGGACCCCTGCAATCGGATTAATTATGAATACTATTTTCCTCTTATTTTTATCTGACATAATTATCTGGAATAAAAATCCATTGAAAGTACTTGTAGATAGCTTTTAGCAGATTCTTTATAGAGTGAAGTGTCTATCCCTTCTTTCAGAATATATTTATTCAGATTATTATCGAATATCAGACTTGTGGAATCAGACATCAATCCGAATCCATTATTGAAAAAATACATGGCAAATGATGAAGATAATGGATCAAGAATATCCTTGCTATACCTGTATCCATTACCTTTGAAACCGAATTGTTTCAAAAGAGTTAATGGTAAGTCGGTCTGGGAAGAGTATTTTGTAATAGTTGTATCCTTCATTATTGCACCACCGGTCCAGATCATTGGAATTTGGAACTTCTCTCTTACATGATTTGGAATCTTCCCGGGAGATCTGGAACCATGATCTGCCAGGATAATAATCAGAGTATTATCCCACCAGGAAGTCAATTTTGCTTTTGAAATGAATTCTCCAATGCAATGATCAGTATAATAAAATCCACTTTTGCTTTTTTCATCAATACTACCGTTTCCAAAAAACGGCTCGCCTGGAAAGTCATATGGATCATGACTGCTTAAGGTAAAGCAAAATATAAAGAATCGCTTTTTTATAGTATCAATATCAGAAAGGATTTTGCTGAAAAGATATTCATCAGGAACACCCCATTTTTGTGTATTATACTTTGAAGGAAAATCATTCACAGTGACCATGTTATCCATTGAAGGATTTGTAAAATAGCTACGGAAATTAGCGAAATTGATATTCCCGCCATAATAAAATGATGTGTAATAACCATTCTGGTGAAAGGACTTAATAAGAAATGGCAAACTTTGTGTCTTGGAAGGATAATTTATGATTGAAGTTGTTGGTTGCGCAGGGAATCCACTTAATATTCCGACGATTCCTTTATCTGAGCGATCACCCGTTGCAAAGAAATTTGTAAATACAACTGAATTTAGGCAAAGTTTGTCCAGTTCAGGAGTAATTCCTTCTGGCCCCCCCAACTCCCCAATGATCCTGTTTGAAAAACTCTCAAGAATAATTAAAATAATATTTGAACTGTCTTTAACTATTTTAACTGGCTGATATTCTTTATGATATAAATTTTGAAATAATTCTTCAGCTTTCATTTCATCCATAAACTTATAAGAGGTATGCAACTTTTTGTGTTCGATAATTGAGTAAACGGCATTCCATAATACATTCACCGCGCTATGATTAGCAAAACGGTTATCATTAAAATATACCGAACTGATATTAACGGGAGCAATACCTATTCCTCCTCTTATGGGTATTAATAAAAGACACAAGAGAAAAATTCCCGGAATACTGAACCACTTATTTCTATGTACAATATTAATAAGGTTTATTCGAATGAACTTTCTGTAAATAACTACCCAGAATAAATAAAAAAGTAGGAACAAAATAATTAAAAATCCTATTTCTATGTAACTTACAGATGCAATAGCTTCTCCAGGAGTATTTAAATATAATATGGGAGTCATATCCAGTTTAAATCCCCAATAAGAATAAAGTTCCATATCTACTACTCCCAGATATAAAACTGCAAAAAGGAATACATAAGTATATACATTCATTAAATGCAAACTGGCCCTTCCATTAAAAAAACTTGAAATACAAAGAAATATAATTGGTATAACCATCAAATACCCGGTAGCTGATAAATCAAGAATTAATCCATGCCATAGGACAGAAATCC
>CAZKMG010000168.1:0-8298 GCA_964553465.1 uncultured Bacteroidaceae bacterium | reverse complement strand
TTGCCTCCCTTGCTCACTCTGAGATCAGTACAGAGCATGCACAACTTATTGCGCTTGTTAACCGGGAGCTTTTGCTTGGGATCGATTCTCCACTCAGCGGGGAAAAACCAATCATAGGCAATCGACTCTGGCATCGCTTACTCCGAAGAGAGCCCCTTGGTCCGGATATCATCGATTCGCATACTCACTTCTGTAGCACCCTTATGAAATGGGAGGATCATGACCCTGCTGATTTCAATACGCATGTGAAACATGCCTTACAGTCCATGGACTGCATAGGCGTACGCTTCATGATCATCGCCGAGTACGAAGTTTCTCTTCCGGACTCACCAGGAGGCATGACCTTCCTGGAAGAGCGCCTGAGCAAATATGGCCACCGCTTTCGTGGCTACTTCAGTGCAAAGGCTTTTTTACCAGAGTATGCAGACAAAGTGATGCCCCGGCTGGACGAGATCTTTTCGCGATCATATTATGTCGGTTTTAAGATGCACAACGACCACTGGAGCATTCCTGTCACTGATCCGTGCTTTATTCCCATGTGGAAATATGCCGATGCTCACCGGCTACCAATACTGCTTCATACATGGAATAGTAAATATAACGCACCGAAAATGCTGAAGGACATTGTGGCTCGTTACCCAAATGCCATATTTCTTCTTGGACATTCAGGCAATACTGATCGTCCTGATGCGGAAAAGTTAGCCCAGGAGAATCCAAATGTTTACCTGGAATGGTGTGGCAGCTTCCTGAATCCTGCAGATTGGCGTGAGACGCTCGATTGTCTTGGGAATCGCCGTCTCACCTATGGCAGCGACGGCGTTTCCTGGGAAACACTCTGGGGACATAGCCCAGCATGGGAGATGGGACGACTGGTCTCAATGGATTTACCTGATGAAACCTTTATTCCTATCCTTGGAGATAATATGTCCAGGATTCTAGCAATGCGACGCTAAACCGATTAAATCAGCATATTATCATATCTTTAATGTAAAGCTATTCTGATAGACTAATATAAAGTCAGATAGTATTTAATGAATTAAAGAAGAATAAATTGTGCAAAGATTATTTCTATTGATAATTTCCAAAAAAACAGAATGATGAAACATCTAGCTGCAATTCTTTTATCAATTTTCCTGTTCTCGTGTGCCAACGAAAATACCAAGGTATATGTACGCCAGGGAGAGGTAAAGGTGTACAACAATCGACCGGTTATTTTTATAAATAATAAACCGGTGACCCCACTGATTTATGGTATGACTGATGTGCCAACCGGAAGATGGGCATGGAATGAGCTACCTCAGCATAATATCAGGCAATTTTGTAATATTGCCGGTATTAAACTGGTTCAACTTGATCTGTTCCTCGATCATGTGTGGCTCCCTGATGGCACAATAAAGCTCGACACAGCTTTGTTGCAGATTCGTGGAGCTTTGGACGCATGTCCTGATGTTGCAGTTTTTTTCAGACTGCATGTGAATGCTCCCCGGTGGTGGCAGGCTAAACATCCTGAAGAAGGTATTGTTTATTCTGGCGTTGACTCGAAAAAAGACTATCAGGTTGGGTTTGGATCGCTTATAGGCGGAGATGTGTCGAATGTAGCCCGTTTTAGCCTGGCATCTGAAAAATGGCGCAATGAGGCTTCAGAAAAAGTCCGGGAGTTTTGTGAAAAACTGGCAAAAACTCCGGAGGGTAACGCATTAGTGGGAATACAGGTAGCATGCGGTGTCTATGGTGAATGGCATTATTTTGGTTTTATTGATTACGATCCGGATTTAAGTCAGCCAATGACCCATTATTTCAGGAACTGGCTGAAAAAGAAATACACAACTAACGAAACACTTCAGCAAGCATGGGGAAATAGTAACATAACATTTGAAACAGTTGAAGTTCCGGGTTCAGAGGAAAGAAATCATACTGCATTCGGCGTTTTTCGCGATCTTGTTCAGGAACGAAATGTAATTGATTATTATGAAGCACAGCATCTGGTAGTAGCCGAAGATATTTTACATTTCTGTAAAGTTGTAAAGGAAAGCTGGCCAAGGCCAATTATTACCGGATCATTTTTTGGATATTTCTATTCATTATTTGGCCGTGAGGCGTCAGGAGGACACCTGGCTATTGACACAGTTTTGAAGTCGCCTTATATCGATTATTTATGCGCACCCCAGGCTTACTATCCTATGGAAGGATTCACCGGCGAACCTTATCGTTCGAGGGGACTGCTTGAGTCTGCAAGATTAAATGGTAAACTTTGGTTGGATGAAATGGACCAGCAACCACCTCTGGCAAACAGATCGGATCCCAATTATAATGCATCTGTAAAAGAATCGATAGCCCGCCTGAGACGCAATATCATGTATACGGCCACCAAGGGAATGGGTATGTGGTTTTACGACTTTGGCCTTGCTGGAATTTCCTGGGAACCTGAAATTGCATACCGGGCCCCCTGGTCACGAACTACAGGATGGTGGGACCATCCCGTCTTACTTGCAGATGTAAACAAAGTAAAATCTATCCTTGATAAACATCTTGAACAACCTTACAACTCCGATGCTGATGTTCTTATGGTATACGATACACGAAGCTTTTATTCCATTGTTAGTCAAAAATTTAAAACGAATATAACCAACATGCTTAATAACTGGATAGCTGCCAATGTCATGAGGTCAGGGGTAGTATTTGATGCAGTATATCTAAGCGACTTAAATAAGGTGGATTTTTCTCAATATAATGTGGTAATCTTCAACAATACCTTTGTTCTAAATCAGGAAGAGCGACAATTAATTCAAGATAAAATAATGCAAGATGGCAGGGATATAATTTGGGTTTATGCACCGGGTTATTCGGATGATACAAAGCTCGATGTAAAACTAATGACCGACCTCACAGGGATATCCCTGGCAGAAGCAGACAGTGCTACTTTACCAGTAATTAAAACCACAGGGTTACCCATCGAATCACTTACCTACGATATACGTAAAAAATCGGGCGAACCCGAATCCTCTTTTGAATGCTGTGATGAAGACGCCCCTTACCGGCCTTTGTTCACTGCCATTGATAACCAGGCTGAAACT
Source organism: uncultured Bacteroidaceae bacterium (assembly GCA_964553465.1). GTDB lineage: Bacteria > Bacteroidota > Bacteroidia > Bacteroidales > CAZKMG01. The sequence continues at coordinate 5,224 of CAZKMG010000168.1, read as the reverse complement.
TTAGGCATTTATATTTCGAACAACAAACCTGCTATAGTCAAGAAGAATCTTCCAACCTGCACTTCATGGTATATTGCTTTGCCGGCTTACGAATTAGGATTAATGAAAGGCCTCTTACAACTTACAAAGGCTCACAGATATACGACCGATGATGATATTGTATATTCAGGAGATGGCCTTTTATCATACCATACGAAAAATGGAGGAATGAAGAAACTGACATTACAAAATGGAAAAGTAATTGATATAGAGCTCGACAATAACTCAACCATTATTATTGATAATCAAACCGGGGAGATACTTCTGAAATGATAATATCTGAAATATGAATGAAAATGAGGAAGGTACGTTGACAGAAATATTCCAGAATCATTGTCAGTCTCAGCTGGTTTTATAATTATTATTACAATTTAAACCGCTCTATATTACCATCCTTTTTTATGATTCCCGAAAAATGCTCACGATATGTATTGCCTATCGGTATGGATTTATTTTTAATGATTACGCGATGTTTCTCTATAAAATCAACGTGTTTTAATGAAATAACATACGATTTATGAATCCTGCAAAACATGTCTGGAGGCAATAAATCAAGAACATTTTGCATGCTCAGATAAGTAATTATTTTTTTATCAGTTAAAATTAAGTTGACATAATTCCCCACGCTTTCAATATATAATATAGTATCTATTTCTACCCCATAGGTTTTTGTTCTGCTTTTAATATAAATTACATCTTCATCTTGCCTGCCGGTTTTTATCTCCCCTCTTACATTTTCTGATTTTAAAACAAACAAGTCTCTGGCTTTCATCACTGCTTTTAGAAATCGGTCGAATTCGATTGGCTTTAAAAGATAATCAACAACATTAAGTTCATAGCTATCGATAGCATGTTCTGCATATGCAGTTGTAAGAATTACTAAAGGTGCGTTTGATAAGGATATTAAAATTAAAGATATTTACTGACTATATCTCTATTGGAGAAGGTCGCAGACAAAAATCTTTTCATTACTTTCCATGATGAAAGCCATGATATCTTAGCCCCGTTTTTTTTGTTTTCTGTCATTTTTCTTACAAGGAAAGGGGTTACAGTATCAGGATCATTTGCAAGAATATTATATATTCTGATAAGCTGTTTATTTTTATCCGGATCTTTCCTTAAAGGTTTAAGGGTCATATCAGTAAGAACCATGCCAGGACTTATTGTACCCACTATTACAGGACCATTCTTTACCTCTTTTGCAAATGCATCTGTAAAATATCTGACAGCCCGTTTTGAGGTCCCATAAGGTGTCAGTCCTGAAATTGTTCTTCCGTCACTTCCCAGACCTTCCATATTATAAATTGCGCCAAAACCCTGGAGCAACATCCTATTATAAGCAACATGAGTTGCAAGCATTAAGCCCTTAACATTTGTATCAATTATTTTTATGAATACCTCAGGCGGAATCTTATAAAATAAAGTCTGCTCATTTGCAACTCCTGCATTATTTACCCAGATGTCGACCTTTCCAAAGGTCTTAACAGTACTTAGCCATAGATTATCAAGATCTTTTTCATCTCTAACATCACATTTCACAGCAAGATAGCTTCCTGGTCTAAATTGACCTGAAAGCAAAAGCAACGAATCTTCTATTGAGCTATCTGCTGTTCCTGAGTATGCGACATTCCATCCACATCTCAGGAAATCCATGACAAGCGAGATACCAATGCCTCTTGTACCTCCCGTAATAATTACTGTTTTCATGTCCAGAAGTTATTATTATTTAATAAAAAAGAACAACAGAATAATATTATGTGTTTACCGGTGTATAGCCGGATAATCCTTCTGCAACTTGCCCAACATTCGATCAGAAATAATTACAACAAGTTTGAACTCGATGAGAAAGATACTTCCTCTGATTGTAATTGAAAAAACTTCGTAATTTGATTCATGGAGTTTATGGAAGTATGGAAAATTACCACAGTCATTATAAGCTTCTACAATTTACTTCAAATTATGAATGATTTAAAATTTCTGACTAACTCCAGGGTCTGTCATGCGAACGTTTGGCGTCCCACTCAGGAGTTGGCTCAAAATAACCCTTTCCATTGGGATCGAGATGTTTTTTAACCTCTTCTTCATCCAGTTCAATTCCTAAACCGGGTGAATCAAGCGGAACATTTGCAAAACCCTTTGTAATCATTGGCTGTTTCCCTGTCATTTTCACCAGGTTTTCCCACCATGGAACATCTACCGAGTGATGTTCCAATGCAAGAAAATTCTGTGTTGCTGCCGCACAATGAACATTAGCCATAAAGCAAACCGGCGTCCCGGCCATATGCATAGCCATTGCCACACCGCACTCTTCTGCGTAATCGCCTATTTTCTTTGTTTCCAACAGGCCACCAGCAGTCGCAAGGTCAGGATGAATAATATCCACTGCATGTGCGTCAAGAAGAGGTTTGAATCCATCTTTGAGTAAATAAATGTCTTCTCCCGTACAGGTTGGTGTCTCCAGTGCATCAGTAACTGTTTTCCATTGATCGGTATAAAACCAGGGAACCATATCTTCCAGCCAGGCTAGCCTGTACTTCTCCATTGCATTCCCGAAGCGAATAGAATTGTTAATATCAAAATGACCAAAATGGTCAGCTGAAAGGGGTATTTCATAACCTACTGCATTACGGATAGTTTCTACATATTTTGCCAATTCTTCCAGCCCTTTATCTGTTATCTGAACCTGTGTAAAAGGATGCAAAGTGTTACCATAACCCATATAATCACTTATGTTGTACTGTGCCATTCCCCCCCAGAACTTATTATTCACAATGTTTCCCTGTATCGAGTTTACAAGATGTATACCCAGGTCCATTTTCAACCACGTAAAGCCCTGTTCAACAGTTCTTTTCTTAAGTTTATCTGCAAATCCCTGAGGGTCCGTGACCTCAGGAGTATCTGCATATAATCGAATTTTATCACGATATCTGCCGCCAAGCAGTTGCCAGGCAGGAACTCCATAAGCTTTTCCACACAAATCCCATAGAGCCATTTCCACAGCACATACGCCACCACCCTGACGGCCATGGGATCCAAATTGCCTCATTATCTTGAATAACATCTCAACATTACAGGGATTATGTCCCAGGATACGGCTTTTAAGCATCAGGGCATAACGTTCATCAGCTCCGTCTCTTACCTCACCCAGTCCATAAATACCCTGATTGGTATCTATGCGGATAATAGCTCTGCGCCAGCCATCACTCAGGACAGCAACGCGCATATCGGTAATCTTCAAATCGGATGGGGATGAAGAACGTTGAATGTTCGAAGTTGTTTGCGCTATTGTGTCTTCAATCGACATATTTATCAGGCCGCTCAGACCAATACCACTTAATGTGGCTTTTTTAAGGAAGTTACGGCGACTTTTATAACCATCCTCCAGCTTACTGCTTCTTTTGGTAATTTGATGTATTATTCTTTTCATCTTTTAATAATTACGTTCTTTCAAATAGTTGTCCAGTTCAGTTCTTGTCATAGGTAGTTTACCCGGATAATTATTCAACCAGTTCAAAAAATCTTTTTTAATTTCTTCCGACCACTGGCTGTCAATCTGACCGGGCATATATTTCTTTTCACGGAGACGCTGGTGACCGAATTCATCGCGAAGTGCAGTAACTTCAGAAGTCAATACCAGTTCTTCAACAAGAAATGCCGGAATGAAAATAACACCGTATTTTTTTGCAAGTACAACGTCACCCGGTAATACAGTAGCTCGTCCGACTCGAATTGGTGCATTAATCGAAGTAAGCATCATCTGCTGAATATATGAAGGGTCCGATCCTTTAATCCAGCCATTAAAGCCATCTATTTCATTTAATCCTTCAACATCCCTGACAGATCCATAGAATATTACTCCTCTTTTCGACCTGGCATAAATTGAGTTACCAAGGTTATCGCCTATCAGAGTACCATCAACTATTTTTCCATATCCGTCGGCCACATAAACATCACCCTCGACCAGGACATCAATTGGCCATGAGTTTGTCCCCCCCTGTTGAGCCCTTTTTTCAATCTTACCCTGTGCTTTTACCTGTTTATCAAGATCAGGTCTTAAAGGCATATATTGTGCAGTGACAACACGTCCAGTCATAGCACTGTCAGGATGGATAACTGACCAGTCACCTTCAAACTGGTTTTGAAATCCTTTGTTATGCAATACCCCCCAGGCCTCTTCCACTGATATGTTTTTCAACCTTTTAAGGAGAGCATCAGATACTTTAGGTCGACCATCAACAAATCTCTCTCCCTTCCACTCAGCAGTTAAAGTTTTAATATATTCAGGTGTCGAGCCAATATTTTGACCCTTTACAAAAATTCCGGTCAGCAAAAATACCGAAATCATCATTGCTGTTTTTTTCATTTTAGTAAACTGTTTTGTTATACATTGATATATTAATTCCAATAATTTTGTTCAATCAGCATGCGTATCAACTAATTTTTCTACCCATTCTTAGTTATACCTCCAATATGTTCGCTCACGTATGCGTAAGCAAGAAAATTTCCAGTTGCATTGTAGCCTGGGAATATCCCAGTACCGCCCACTAGCGGTATAGCTTTCAATTCTAATTAATTATATTATAATGATATGTATACTATTTTTATGTCTTCTAAAACAACGGAAACTTCAAATAAATTCTACAGAAATTCCATTGAAATTACCTTATTCTTCAGAAAGTTACAAATCTTTATTCAACCATTAAAACCATAAAATAGGCCTTCTAAAATCTCTTCCTTTTATAGTTACTGGGATTTTAATTCAAGTTTTCTGGAAATATTTTTAACTTACACTTTTTCAAAACTATGATTAACTAAAAGACTATCATCATGAATACCATTAACCGCCGGAGTTTCCTTAGAACGTCTGTTATGGGAGGAATGGCCGTCTCTTATATTAGTCCCATAAAAACCTTCGCGTATTTAGATAAAAATGATCATTTATCTGCAAGTGTCGCTATTACATCAGGAGACAACAGGGCTGACCTTGCATTCCGCGCTCTCCAGCCATATTCATTGCAAATCAAACAAGCTATTGGTGGTCGTCGTGTAGTTCTCAAACCAAACAATGTCTCTATTAACAAAGCATTATGCTCAACCCATGTTGATACCCTTGAAGGTGTACTGGAATTTCTCAAATCAATCAAGAAACTGGATAATGTAATAATTGCAGAGTCAGCTGCCGATG
>CAZKMG010000167.1:0-8336 GCA_964553465.1 uncultured Bacteroidaceae bacterium | reverse complement strand
AACACCATGCTTATCAAATTCCCAAAAAACCAGGTTAGTTGCTACTCGGTAACCCTCAGGAATCACAAAACACCTGAATTTCTTTGGAATAAGTTTGGTGTTTCCCAGGAGAGATTCGTCCTTATTTCCAAATATTGCATTATAAATATCATTTATATCGTTATCGATATTTGGAGAAACTGCTTTCTGATCTTTTCCAAAATCCAGTGTAATGACGATAAATTTCTGTTGTATAAGATCGCTGAGTATAGAGAGGTCAGATTCCTGACCGATTCGCTCCCATGCCTTGTTCTTAATATAAAGAACAGCATCACTTCCCTCAGAATCGGTACTGTCACCGGCATAATAAATATTTAGAGGAACCTCCTTGTTCAAAGTCATGCATTTCCACTCTAGAGATTTCTTCAGGTATGGATTCAATTCGGATAAGTTTTCTGAAGGAGTGCAGGATCCCAGGGTAATTATTAAAATAAATAATGGGATAATAAATGATTTAATAAAAATTTTCATATTGAACCTCCTTATTTATAAATGATTGTAATATAATCAGCGCTTTAGCTTATAGTTAATATTCAACTTATAGGGTTATTAAGTGAATTGTATGTAAACGTTGAATGACAGATAAATTACTCAAATCCTGTCAACTAAATTAATGGTTTTTTAAGTTATGTCAAGAATTTTTTCAGATATATTCTAAAAAAAAAATTGAGAAATTTAATAGCTAAAGGATATAAATTATGAGGAATAGCATTTATATAAATATTAACACGTTGCGCGATTGAAATAATGAAATTAACAGGCTTTGTGGGAAAAATATTTAACCACAAAGGCCACGAAGGGTACCACAGAGTTCACTAAGACCTTCATATATACTTATAAATCAATTAATTAAATTTTCAAAATTATTAAATAAATTAGGATATGTAATCATCTCACAACCCGTTAAAATATTAGTATAATATTATTTTAAAAATGTAATTTTTTGAAAACGTGTGCTAATCTGTTCCGTTTTTATTATAATGATAATTAAGTTGTAATAGATAATTTAAATGGAAAGATGTATAATCCATTCTAACTCCCTCATGAGATAAGGCTATGATTTGTCTTTAATTTGCTAAATATTTCTTTCCTGAGAAAGATAATCTGACTTTCTGAAAAAAATATTGATTCTATTCACCTGGAGTAATAAATCCTCCGGTAAGTCTGGTCAGGGATGCATTTGATCCTATCAGGTTATAAATTGCCTGGAGCTGCTGAAGAGCACTGTTGAGGTATATTAGCTGAATATCTCTGTAGTTAAATGAGTTTATTACTCCGGCCCGGTACTTTTCACTGGAAATTTCCATGTTGAGTTTAGCGGCATCAAGGGCTTCGCCCGCAATCATATATATTTCCTTTCGGACATTGTACAGATCGTAAATACTGAATAACTGGTTAGTAAGGCTGTGCATCATCTGGTCAGTCTCAATATTTGTAATTTCCTCATTTATCCTTGCTATTTCCAGTGCTCTTTTTCTACTACCTGCCTGGTAAATATCGAACGAGAATGATACATTGGCGTACCCGGTTACTATACCATTTGCAAATCCCGGATTTGTTCCCTTTAATGTATTTGAATTATCAAGACCAGTGGATAGGCTAAGTGACGGTAGAAACTCCCCCTGCCTGATCTCTGTTTCGTTTTTTGTTATCATCAGATTTATATACTGGTTTTTTAATCCGGTATTATCTGATAGCATCTTTTCTTTAAGGTCGTTTAAGGAATATTCAGTTGTGACCGGAACAAATTCTTCTGTGAATGACCAGGTTACCGACGGATCTTCTCCAAGCAGGTAATTAAGATTTCGAATTGAATTCCGAACATTGACATTTTGATTCAGGTAAGCAGCTTTATCTGACAGGTAATTATTTTTAGCTAATAGCACATTGTATGAAAGCGATTTACCGATTTCTTGCCTGATCATCTCATAAGTGTATCTGTCATTTGAGAGATTCATCACAGTTTCAAGTACTTTCAGCCGTTCTTTCTGCAACAGGATATCATAATAAGCCAGGATAATAGCCTCAATAGTATTTTCCACAACTATTTCACCAATCCCTGAAGTCAAATCTTCAAGCAGGGAAAGTTTATCCTTTGTAAGATTAACCTTGAATCCGTCAAAAATGGTCCATCGAATTGCCAGTCCTGAGGTGAGTCTGCTGGTTGTGGTTGAGTTATTAACCATTCCGGAAGAATTCAGGGAAGTGGCGGTAAAGCCAATGGTTGGTAACCGGCCTGCATTACCCCAGTTGTTATTGATTGATGCTATCCTGGTGTCTGACCCGACAATCTTTATGCCGTAATTCTTTTCAAGTGCAATGCTTATTGCATCACTAAGGCTAAGATCTCTGGTTTGCCCTACTGCAATAAAGTGTAACAGCAGGGCAGACAAAAAAAATATAAATCTGTATTTCATACAATTCATTGAATCTATTTTGTTATTTCTTTTCATCTTTTGCGTTCTGCTCATATTCCAATTTACGTTTCATATGTATAATTGATATTTCAACTTCCTCACGTTCAGGTCGTATTCCGGTCCACAACTTTCGAATAAACACTTTGTAATCACTAAGCAACATAATAAGAATGGGGAAGAAGATCAGGATGAATATGGTTCCTATGGCAACACCATATGCAAGGCTGATAGCCATTGGAATAAGAAATTGAGCCTGAACACTTTTAGCCAGGATAAGAGGGAATAGTCCAATGGTTGTCGTAAGAGATGTTAGGATAATTGGTCTCAACCTGGTCTTTCCGGCTTCAATGATTGAGTCTTTTACACTTTTGCCTTCTAAAAGCAGACCATCAAATTTGGCAAGGTAAACGATAGCATCGTTAATAATAACTCCGGTGAGGGCAATCATTCCCCAGAGACTCATAATAGAAAGAGGTTTTCCATGGATGCCATGGCCCCAGAAGACGCCGAGCATCGATAAGGGTATCATGGCCAAAATGATAGCCACTTTTCCAAAGCTTTTAAAGTGAATAAGTAAAATAAGCAAAATAAAGGCAAAGGCAATTAGAAAGTACTCTCCAGCTTTGGCAATTGCTTCGCCGCTGTATCTTTGCTGGCCCTGGTAGATATACCTTATACCGGGAAACAAGTTTAGCAGGTCGGGCATTATTTCATTTTCAACCTGCTCAAGTATTTCCGGTACCGGAGCATAGGGATCAACTGTCTCGGCTTCTATCCTTATCTCCCTGGACCCGTTATATCTCTTTATATCTACCGGTCCTCTTTCAAGACTGTATGTAGCAAGTTCACTTAATGGAAAATCTCCTGCCCGTGTTTTAATCTTCATGTTTTCCATCTGGCCAAGGCTTAGCCTGTCGGTCTTGGGATACCTGACCCAGACTCTGAGTTCATCGCGTCCCTCTTGAAGACGCTGGGCCTGGCCACCATAAAATCCCTGTCTTACCTGTCTTGAGATCGAATTTTCATCCAGTCCCAGGAAGTATGCTTGTGGCTTAAGTTTGAGTCTAACCTCCTCTTTTCCTAAAGATATATTCTCCGTTATATCTTTTAATTGTGGAAGTTCAGTAAGCCTTGACTGCAGATAATCTTTTGCCTGTTCCAGCTCGCCAAGATTTTTTGACATGAGTCCTATTGATACAGGAGAACCCCACCTGTTGCGGCCTCCTACTGTAAATTTACTTGCCTCTGGTACCGGTCCGATCTTCTTTCTTACCATATTTGAAATATCGTATCCTAAAATTGGATAACCTTCAAGGTCAATCGGGTAAACACTTATACTTCCTGCATGTGAGCCTGATTCCTGGCCACTGAATGAACGTCCCAGATTCCTATTAACCCTTTCGATAATGTTGACATCGGTCTTGAGTATATTTTTTAAATCTTCGTTGACCTCCCAGACGGATTTTTCAAATTTTTCAAGGTACTCCCTCGTTTGCTCTATCCCATCCCCAGGATTAAATGCTATGTTTATATCAAAATTATCGAAATCAACCATGGGGAAAAAAGTATTCTTGATATGTCCGCCGAAAAAGAGACCGGCAGTGATCAGAAAAAGTGCAATGGGAACCCCAATTACTGCATGACGCCATTTTACAAGCCATTCCAGTATATAATAATAAATATCATCACGGAGCCATACCATAAAACGTTCAAAATATTTTTTAATTCCACTTCTCTTCAGGTTTAGATTCTTCCTGTTAAGGACTCTTTCATTTGCAAGATGAGCAGGCAATATGAGAAATGCTTCCAGAAGGGAAAACACAAGGCTGTAAATTACCACTATTGCCATATGGAACATCATTTCCATCGTTGTTCCTCCCAGGAAAAGAAGTGGGGCAAAGGCAATTACCGTTGTGGCAACAGAGGTTATTACTGCAGGATACACCTCCATGACCCCATCCACGGCAGCTTGCATTGGTGTTTTTCCCTTTTCAAAATGGACATAAATATTTTCGGCAATAACTATACCATCGTCGACAAGTATACCGACAACAAGAATCATCCCGAAAATTGACATCATGTTAATCGTAATTCCGGAAAGTAAGGCAACAATGAACATCGCAAGGAAACTGAAAGGTATTCCCCACGAAACCCATAACGAAAGTCTTATGCTCAGAAACAAGGAAAGGGCTACTATAACCAGCACGAGTCCAATCATTCCGTTTCTGGTAAGCAGAGACAACCTGCTGTCGAGAATGTCAAGAAATGCTCTTGAAATACCAAGTTCAACACCCAGATCCTTTGCATTGAATTCATTCATATACTCCCTGGCAAATTTTGTTATGGCCTCTAAATCTTCTTCCGGGAGTTTTTCAATTCTTAATGAAATAGCTCTTCTGCCGTTAACCCATGATTCATTAGGACTGTCGGCAAATTTTTTCTTTACATCGGCAATATCATGTATTCTCAAGAAAGTACCGTCGCTACCTCCCATCAGGATAATGTTCCCGATCTTTTCAGGGTCAGTACTTCTTGAACGGAGTCTGATCAGTAATTCCTCCTGATCAGATTTTATCTCTCCACCCGAAACATCCTGATTATTATTCTGAATTGCAGCGATGATATCATCGAAGGTGAGGTTATGACGCTGAAGCTGATTTTCCCTGATTTCTACAGATATTTCAGGGGAGGGGAATCCGGAGAGGGAGATTTGGCTGATTACACCGGAGTTTAGAAAATCTTCTTCAATTTGTTGTCCGTAATCTTTTAAGGCCATCAGACTCACTACATCTTTATCATTCGAAGAGAGAGTCATAGACAGAGCAGGGGCCCTGGATCTTTGTTTTGCGACTATTGGGCGTTCTGCTGCGGTGGGAAGCGAGGAGACCCCATCAACAGCATTCTTGACTTCGATAAGGACCTCGTCAATAGGGTATTCACCGGTGGTTTCAATATTTACTGCAGCGCTGTTTTCACGGGAGGTAGAGGTTATCTCCTTGATGCCTATCAAACCCCTCACTGCTTCTTCTATCCTTGATGTTACTCCTTCCTCCATTTCAACTGGTGAGGCCCCGGGATAAAACACGGAGATAGAGATCATCCTGCTTTCTGTTTCGGGGAAAAAGGCTTTATTAAGCCCGAGAAAGCTTAATCCTCCGGCCAAAAGAACAGATACTATCAGCATATTGGCATAGATCGGATATTCTACAAAACGTTCAATAAGCTTTCTCATCTTTTATCTTCTTTTTTCCCGTTCTCATTAGCACTCTTACTGCCCGATCTGTCTGTAAGTCCGGTTTGTTTCTCTTCTCCAAGGATCTCCACAGGTGTGCCTTCCTTTACATTGATAAGAGGTTGCATTACAAGTTTGCTTCCTTCTTCCAGTCCATTTGCAATAAGCGTGCGCTCATTGATTTTTATAATGTTCAGCTGCCGCTTCAATAAGCGGCCTTCACTTACAATATATACTTCATCGGAATTGAAAACTATATTTCTGGGGATCTCGAATGAATTCAGAATTGCATAACCGGGAAATTTTGCCGAAAGATATTCACCGGGCAGAAGAAGTGGGTTATGAATATTTAACACAGAAACGAATACTGCCTGTGACTGTGTTTCTTCATCAACAAACCCACCTTTCCTGACAACCAAACCCTCCCATTGATGCGGTTCATTACCCCTGGTCAGGATTACTTTATCACCTGTCTTGATCCAGGCTGCATCACTCTTTTTCACAGGTACTTCCAATTCCAACCTGTCGCTCTGGATAGCCCTTGCGACCCGTCCACCTGTATTTGCATAAGAACCCTCTTCGATATACACTTCGGAGTATGTACCATTGAAAGGAGCTATTATTGTATGCCTGCTGAGCTGAAGTTCATCTTTCTGTATTGAATAGTAATCACTGAGAACATTACGGCTGGCCAGAAATATTTTCAGTTTATCATCGTTTATGTTCGGAAAATTGGGTAGGGGAGATCCCATGCTGATAGAATCAAAAAAATTCATAAAAGCCTCTTCATACTGTGGAAAATCAATCTTGATGTCAGGCAGAGTATTTGCCAGTGTATTTAGGAAAAGACTTTTTCTAGCCTTGAGACTGAGAACAACTTCATCGCGGTAAATGGTGAATAGGATATCTCCTTTCCGAAATGAAGCTCCCTTTTTAAGAGGTATTCCTGAGGTAGAAATCTTTCCAGACGCTTCTGCTACCACATCGATCTCTGCCACGGAGTTAAGACGCCCCGGAGCAATAACCGGAGAAAAAACTGTACCGTATTTTACCTCCTCAGCTTTAACTACCCTCTGGATAACCGGAGACATCTGCATTCTGGGCTCCTCCTTCTGGGCAATCAGGAATCTCATTAATCCATATGCCATACCCACAATAAAAATAAAGGCTGTAATAACAATTATTCGTCTATCAATCTTTCTCATTTTGAATTGGTTATGCTAAGAATCTATATGAAAAATCCGGGTATTCTTGTTCCCGGAGCGGCAATTTATAATTTTATAACGTAAAAAATAAAGAGTGGTTCAGATTTTTATTAAAATTTACGATTGTTATATGCAAAAGTACAAAAAATGAATATTTTACCAGCTATCCTAAAATATTAAGCTTAATATGTATCTAAAGAGATTGAATGGTGTTCTCAACCTTCATAACACTAATCATTGCCAGCCCATAATTACATAAGGACATCATTTTCATGCTTTTTTCTTTTTGTACTGTCCCAGATGTAAATTTATTTGTTTTCTTACGCGTGAACATCAATGACATTCTTCATGACGCGCAGGAAGTTACCACCCCATATTTTTTTTATTTCTTCTTCGTTGAATCCCCTGGTCATAAGGCCTTGTGTGAGTTCCACCAGGCGTGAAACTTCGGGGATTATCGGGTACTTAACACCCCCGTCATAATCGGTTCCCACACCTATATTGTTGATTCCAATCTTGTCCGTAACATAACAAATGTGGTCAATGAATCGGTCGAGGGTGGCCTTTTCAGGATCATTGTCGATAAATTCCGGAACAAAAGTTATCCCCATCACACCTCCCCTCTCAGCCAGCGCCTTTATCTGGTCGTCTGTCAGGCACCTACCATGCTGGCATAGCGAATAAACAGCCGTATGTGAAACTACAGGCACGAGGTTCGATTTTTCTATCACATCGAAAAAAGCTTTATCGTTTATATGCGAAAGGTCGGTGATGATATGAAGTTCATTCATGGTTTTTAAAACATCAAGACCAAAAGGTGTCAACCCCGTTGCCGCGTTATGCTCAGCCTTTCGATCCTGTGGACTCAGTTTTTTACTCAGGCTCCATGTACCCTGAAGATATTTCGGATCAGGGCCTCCTTCACCATGACTGATCCCAGCCAGCCTTAATCCCTGGTTATAAAATTTCTTCAGGTTTTCAATCATCCCATCGAGCGGGCCCCAGCATCCTTCAATGGAGCTTATTACACCCAGCAAGCCGGCTGAACCTGCCGAAAGTGCATCAGAAGATGTCAGAACCTGTCTTATATCATCCGGATATTGCCGGAATTGCCTTTCCATTTCAGCGAAATTCCTGAAAGCATTTGGTGATGATCCTCTGCCCGCACTAATGATCATGAATCCAATGTATTGTTGCCCTCCTTCCATCATTCGTGGAATATCAGCCTGATAGGCTAAATTTCTATCCATCCATTTCATTGGAATTTCATCCTGAGCGGACATACGCTCAACAGGTGTATCATTATGTCCGTCGATGATCAGGCATTTTTTATGTAAATACCATGCCTCATCCAGGGGAACGACTTTGTTTATACGGTTATGCCTCTTATTGGTCGCTGTCATACCGGCTCCTGCGATTCCAGCCATGCTGATCATTAGAGAT
>CAZKMG010000166.1:0-8349 GCA_964553465.1 uncultured Bacteroidaceae bacterium | reverse complement strand
TACTCAAAATGCTTTCCATTTAATTCGAAATGAGTGCCATTGACCTTTAATTCGCTTTTCCCCTGGGCATGGATGGGATGAATAAAATGAAAAAGGATGATCAACATCATAAACATAGATTGTAAGTATTTCATAGAAGAGGTTTTTTTAACTTAATTTTGGCTTTGTTTGAAAGTTTTATTAAACTTATCATGTTTTTAGTAAATATAATTTTTTTTATGATCAGGATAAAACATTTGGGGCAATTCATTTAGATGCCCTGAGTTTGAGTTATGCATCCTAAAATTACGTGATTTATTTTGAGATTTATTTTATTTACTAGGGTTGGATGATTATATTCAATTCGACATCTTACAGACTTGCAACGAAAATAGATAGCTTATGAAAAAAGAACCTACCAGATTTATAAAAATCATGTTACCCTTTGCCCTGATGATCATCCTCATGATCTCAGGTTCTTGTAAAAATAAATCAAACCCTGATCCGATAAGGGTGGTAGCAGAAATGAACATTGGCGACACCCAGGACATAATGCTGAGTAACGGAGAGACAGTTAAGTTACAACTTATACAGATTGATGAAGTCAGGGACAGTTTACGTGATGCCCTTCGATCCGCCTCAGTTAAAGTTTCTGTTGATGGGGAAGATTTAGTGCTGAGTGTAGGTAATTATAATTTACCGGTAATGATCGGTAAGGTACAGATTGACTGCCCGGTCATTAAAGCTTATTATACCAATGCCGACGGCGATCCCTGGAAACTTGAAAAAGATGCCCGATTCAGGCTTTGGCCGAAAAATTCACCCTTCATTCAACCCGGTACAATTGTTTACCCTGTTAAGCAGGCATGGTTGGCGAGTATGAGCCAGTCCGGAAATGAACCTACTTATGTGGATTGGGGAGAATCGCCATCCAATAAAAGTATTTATTACCACTCGGGACATGATATTGGCGGGGCTGAGGGAATGGATGAAATTGTTTCAGCCACTGACGGATTGGTACTTTCGTCACATAACGAAGTACTCAAAGGCTATGATAGTATTCCTGCATATGTCAACCCTGATGCCATTGACATCCTCGATAACAGGGGTTGGCTTGTTGAATATGCGCATCTTGACACAATAGACCCTCTCATTAAACCCGGTGCAAAAGTAAAAATGGGACAGAAACTCGGATATATGGGTAAAAAAGGAAGCAGCGGAGGATGGGTTCACCTTCACTTTCAGTTCTCATATAAACATCCAGTCAATGGGAAATGGGCCATTGAAGATGCCTATCCTTATGTCTGGGAGGCTTATGTTAACCAGTATCATCCTGCCATCATGGCAGTTACCCGTCCCCATCACTTTTTACAAACCGGACAGGTGACGACCCTGGATGGTAGTAAATCGAAAAGTTTGGCAGGTGATATAGTTTCGTATGACTGGACTTTTACTGACGGCACAACAGCCACCGGAGCAAAACAGAAAAGATCCTATGACAAGCCTGGTGAATATAGTGAAATACTTAAAGTAACCGACTCAAAAGGCAATACCGGATACGATTTTACCATTGTGCAGGTCCGGCAAAGGAACGATCCTAATAAAACCATACCCGTAATGCAGGCAGCCTTTCATCCTACATTAAATATTAAACAAGGTGATCCTGTTACATTCCTGGTCAGGACATTTAATACTACCGTGGATAATGAAGTGTGGGACTTTGGTGACGGCTCCCCGAAAATTACTACTCAATCAGAAACTCCGGTCCGACCCTTTCACATAAAAACAAAATTTGCGGAAACTGTACACTCTTTCTCAAATCCCGGACAATATATCGTTCGGGTAGAACGTGCGGATGAAAACGGATACAAAGCCATTGTACATCTCTTTGTTGTCGTCAATGAATAAACAATAACCTGGCACAAAATTTAAACATTTAAATGATCTGTATAAATGCTATTCTATAACGCATTGTGCGATTAAAAAAGATAAATCATTGAATTTGTGACCTTCGTGTATTCCTTTTGTGGGCTTTGTGGTAAAAATATTAGCCAAATCCTGCCTGCCGGCAAGCAAGGGAATTCAAAGTATTCATAAAATTCACAAAGTATTTTTATATAAGTGAATACCATAATTTTAAAGTTATAAGTATTTTTAATACTGAATCAATAGTATGTTTTACTTCATCGCACAGCACGTAAATTACTTTTATTATCACTTTTTTTTGACGTCGTTTTAATACTAGATTTAAATCCTTCTCTCACATGCTTGATTGTCACGAAACATCTTATGCAATTAACATCAAATTAATACGAATGAAACTCACATGTTTCTCAAAGTACTAATACAAATGAATGTAATTCTTTGACATGTTGGTTCAATATGAATATTAAAAATAAATTAGATACAAATGAAAGCTAAGCTTCTTACTATTTTATCCATTTCACTCTTAATCTCCTGCAATAAGTCAAAGATTCCGGTATATCAGAATCCGGGTAAAAGAGTGGAAGACAGGGTCCAGAATCTGCTGGGATTAATGACATTGGAAGAAAAGGCCGACATGCTGGCAGGAAAAGATATGTGGCATTTCAAAGGCATTGAAAGACTGGGAGTGCCATCCATCCAGGTAACCGATTGCGGCCATGGGGTAACAGTAATCATTGACGAAGAAGGAGCTTGGACAGGATGTGCTTCCTGTTTCCCTACCGGTGTAGGACAGGCTTCTACCTGGAATGAAGAAATAGAATTTGAAGTTGGTAAAGCTATTGCAGAGGAAGCACGGGCACTGGGCTCCTCGATATTGCTTGCACCCATGGTAAACATTCACCGAACACCTCTGGGGGGGAGAAATTATGAAACCTATTCTGAGGATCCATATCTTACGGGTATGATGGCTTCAGCCTTTATCAATGGAGTACAATCCGTAAATATCGGAGCATGTATCAAAGCCTTTGCCGTAAATAATCAACAAACCAATCAAAGTAACCTGGACGTGGAACTGTCTGAACGTGCACTCCGTGAAATTTATCTGCCCGGGTTTAAAATTCCCCTGATGAATGCTAAGCCCTGGTCACTTATGACCAGCTATAATAAGGTTACAGGCGAATATACGGGTGAAAAGAAACATTTCATCTCAGAAATTATCAAAGAAGAATGGGAATATGACGGATTCGTTGTTTCTGACTGGAGAGGCGTTCATAGTACAAAAAGTATTGATGCCGGCCTGGATATTGAAATGCCTGGTCCTGGAAAATTTATGATAAAGGATAATGTTTTAAAGGCAATTGAAAATAAATCTCTTACTGAGGATGAACTTAACGATAGGGTTGCACGAATTCTGCGAGCCTTGATTAAAACAAAAGTTCTGGATAAGGATTTCGATAGCTCGAACTTTGAATTTAATCCCGAAAAACATAAAGATATTGCCCTTAAAGCAGCAGAAGAGTCTATTATCCTCCTGAAAAATGAAGGAGGGTTGCTCCCATTGAACATAAAAAATATTAAAACCCTTGCGGTTATTGGGCCAAATGCAAGAGAAGCCCGTCTGGGTGGTGGCGGAAGTGCTTCAGTTACTGCTTGCTACTCAGTAAGTCCATTGGAGGGATTGAAAAATCTGTGCGGAGATTCCGTTAATGTCATTTTTGAAGAGGGATGCAGGTTCATCGGGAACTATCCTGTAGTTTATTCGCAGAACCTGGCCACTGAAGAAAATAGTGAACCTGTAAACGGACTTAAAGGAGAATATTTTAAAGGGAATAAGCTGGAGGGAGAACCGGTATGTACTCGCGTTGATGATAAAATAGATTTTGCATGGGGATGGGCCTCTCCCTGCGAACTTGTCAGCAAAAACAATTATTCGGTAAGGTGGTCCGGTAAGATCATTGCCCCGTCAACAGGTAAATATCAGGTAGGTCTAACCTGTATGGGTGGAGGCTGCCGCCTTTACCTTGGAAATAAACTGGTTATAGACAGGTGGAATGAACCTTCCGGCCAGAATTTTGAGGATCAGTTCGAAAAATCGGGGAAACATGTATCCTTCCTTATGGATAAAGATAAGGAATACGATATCCGTGTAGAATTCTATAAAAGAACAAATGTTAATTCAATCCGCCTTGAATGGGAAGTTCCTGGAAATGAAAATCCAATCGAAAAAGCAGTTGAACTGGCAGAGAAAAGTGATATGACAGTGATATTTGCAGGTTTATCAAATCTCTTTGAAGGAGGGGCGAATGATAAAGAAGATATAAAATTACCCGGCGACCAGGATAAGCTGATCGCTGAAGTGGTTAAGGCAAATCCCAACACAGTGGTTGTCCTGATCAACGGGTCCCCGGTTGCTATGCCCTGGATAAATGAAGTGAAAGCGATTATTGAAGCTTATTACCCGGGACAGGAAGGTGGAAATGCAATAGCGAATGTATTGTTTGGATCAGTAAACCCCTCAGGAAAACTCCCTGAAACTTTTCCCGTTCGTTTGGAAGATAATCCCTCATTTGGGAATTTCCCCGGTGAAAATAATATTGTCAGGTACGAAGAAGGTATTTACGTTGGATACAGGTATTATGATACAAAGAAGGTGGATCCTCTTTTCCCTTTTGGTCACGGGTTATCCTATACTGAATTTGAATTCAGCAATCTAAAGGTCGGGGACGGCCAAAATAAGTTGGCGGTAAAATTTGATGTGATAAATACTGGCAAAGTTTCAGGAGCAGAGGTTGTACAAGTCTACATTAAAGATATCGTATCATCAACGGACAGACCAGAAAAAGAATTGAAAGGATTTAAAAAAGTTTTTCTTCAGCCAGGTGAAAAACAATCAGTTTCAATTGAAATAAAAAAGGATAATCTCTCATTTTACTCGGAAGAAATTAAAAAATGGATCTTTGAACCCGGTCAGTTTGAGATTCTGGTCGGGAGTTCATCAAGAGATATCCGGCTGAAAGATATGATTGATATAGAATGATTGGCTTAAGAATGGTTTAGATATGACGCACTCCAACCCCACTCTTTCTTTTAAGTAATACTGCCAATCAATTTAAAATAACATGAATATTCATTGAATTATAAATAAATTACAACTGAATTCCTATTGAATTACCATATAATTACTACTTATCCCCAATCTCAATCCTATGAAAAATAATTTGAACCTCTACCTCCTACCCCTGATATATTTAGTATCCAGCAATTGTTCCGGCCAGGGAAATATGCTTGATAAAATTATTTTAAAAAACGATTGGTCTGTTCAATCCTCATCAAAGGTACATGAAGACGGAAAATCAATATCAACCATCACTTATCAGCCTGAGAACTGGTTTCCTGCATCTGTCCCCTCAACCGTACTGGGAGCCCTGGTGGATCAAAAAGTTTATCCTGATCCTTACTACGGAACAAATATTGAATCTATACCCGGATATTTTACAGGCAGGAAAAAGGAAATGCCGGAATCAAGCCCCTTCAGGGTCCCTTGGTGGTATCGTACCGTTTTTTCACTTCCTGCGGAGTATAAGGATAAACATACATGGTTAAAATTTCATAGTATTAATTATAAGGCAAATATCTGGTTAAACGGCCACCTGATTGCAGATACAACCACTATTGAGGGTGCCTATCGTTTATATACTCTGGACATCACCCAATATGCGGCACCCGGAAAGAAAAATTGTCTTGCACTGGAGATTTTCCCTCCAAAAGGTATGGATCTGACCATTACCTGGGTTGATTGGAATCCAACTCCTCCGGATATAGGTATGGGGATATGGTACGATGTTACTCTCCGCTCATCAGGTGTTGTTGCCATTGAGAATCCTCATGTGGTAACAAACCTTGATTTGCCGGCACTAAACCTTGCAAAACTAACCGTATCAGCCGAAATTGTTAATACCGAAAAAAAACTGGTTTCCGGAACGCTGAAAGGAATTATAGAAAATATCGAATTTACACAGGAAGTAAACCTTGAACCTGGTGAGAAGAGACTTGTAACTTTTTCACCGGATCAGTTCCGGCAGCTTGTTATTTCAAACCCAAGGCTCTGGTGGCCACATAATATGGGCCCACAGAATTTATACGATCTGAAGCTAAGCTTCGTAATTGATGGGAATATTTCCGATATGCAGAAAATTCGTTTCGGTATCCGTGAAATTACATCATGGATGAACATTTTTGATGGAAAACGTACGCGTGTATTCCAGGTAAATGGGAAAAATACTGTAATCAGGGGAGGCGGATATGTACAGGATATGTTGTTACGACCATCCAATGAGCGGGTGGATATTGACATTCGTTATGCTAAACATATGAATTTGAATGCCCTGAGAATGGAAGCGCCACGCGGATCTGATTATTTGTTTGATAAATGCGACGAAGAAGGTATTTTGCTGATCGTGGGTTGGTGCTGCTGCAGCCCCTGGGAACAATGGAAAAACTGGACCGGGCATATTGCAGATGTGGCCGAAAAAAGCTGGCATGACCAGATCATTCACCTCAGAAATCATCCTTCCATTTTCACCTGGTTCCTTGGAAGCGACTATTTCCCTCCCGCCGAAATAGAAAAAAGATATATTATGGTTCTTGATGAATTTGACCGTACCAGGCCATATGAGTCTTCTGCAACCCGCGATTCAAGTGCAATTGCAGGGTTTACCGGAGTTGAGATGGGTCCTTACCATAAAGGATATTCTTATATGCCTCCTGCTTACTGGTATGGGAAGCGTGAGTTCAATACTGAAGCAGGTCCAACAGGGGAACAGATCCCTCCCATTGAGAGCTTACGTAAGATGATGCCCGAAAAAGATCTCTGGCCCATTAGCAAATCCTGGGACATACGCCTTCATAAAGCATTCTATCCGGATGCCAGGGAAGCCCTTTATTCCCGGTATGGTACACCTGGAGGAGTGGAAGAGTATTGTGTTACATCGCAAATATTCCAGTTCGAAGCCGTACGCGCCATGTTTGAAGCATATGCCGGGAATAAATATCTGTCAAGCGGAATCATTTACTGGATGTATAACTCTGCCTGGCCTTCCCTGTACTGGCAATTGTACGACTATTTCTTCTGCCCGAACGGTGCTTTTTATGGCGCAAAAAAAGCCTGCGAACCATTACATCTTCAATATTCCTATGATGATAATTCTATACGAGCCATAAACGGGTGGCACTCCGGTTTCAATGATCTCAATGCTGTTGTTAAAATATATTCCTTTAATATGGAGGAAAAGTTTTCCAAAGAAATCCCTTTAAATGTTGGACCTGATGAAAGCAAAAAAATACTTACTCTTTCATGGCCTGATACATTGAGCGATGTCTTTTTTGTAATTCTTAAGCTAAACGACAAGTCAGGCAAACAGATATCATCCAACTTTTACTGGCTTTCTCTTAAAGGTGATGAAAAAGCTGATTTTACTCAACTCCATAAATTATCCAGAGTGAAACTGAAAATAATGGTGTCTCCCTTGCAAAAAGAAAAAGGAATGGGGAACTTTTCTGTGGAAATTGAAAATCCCTCCACCAATCTCGCCTTCTCAATTAATCCTGAAATTGTACATCAGACAACAGCTGACCTCATATTACCGGTATTTTGGGAGGATAATTATTTCTCACTATTGCCGGGTGAGAAAAGAAATATAAACGTTCAATATATTATACCAAACATTGAAGAAGATCACATCCGATTGAAAATAAAGGGATGGAACATCTTTCCTGTTGAAATAGATATTAATTAGATGTATTATAAATAATAATGTATTAATATAATGTGTATTTTAACGCCGGTTTTTTACCCGACATCTTCTCTGATACCATATTTATTTGGGTGTTTATAAAAAAAAATAGAATTATTCGTGATTTTTTTTTGTTTTTTTGAATATTAATTTTATACATTTGTATAAGTCAGAAAATAAACCGTTATTTGCGATGGTTATTGTTCTTTGGCATTGATAAAATTTAATTTATAATTATTACATTTATAAGGTTTTATAATATATTTTTTATTGTTCCGGATATGGAATTAATATAAAAATAAGTTTATAAATCACCTGAAGATTTATTATAAAATAAATTTTAAAAAATTTGTTAATATTCAATTAAATCTACATATTTGAAAGTTCAATAATACTACTAAAACTAAAACTAACTAAAACTACTTGCTTATGGAAAAGCCTAAAGGACCCCACAAAAATCATACATCACTTCTCAAAAAACCCGGATAAAGTTCATTCTTTTTCCAGGCATTGACATTTTATTCATCAGTAGCGAAACTGCTATTCCTGGAAAAATTATAGACATATTCCGTATTTTCAATTGATGAAAATCCTTAACGTTAATATATATAAATTTAAAACAATCAGTTTATGAAAAGAACGAATATAGGTT
>CAZKMG010000165.1:0-8368 GCA_964553465.1 uncultured Bacteroidaceae bacterium | reverse complement strand
TTTCATCAAAATCATAATCAAACAAATGGAGTCCATTTTTGTGGATTAACACCAATTTTTCAAGAGAATGTGGTAGAAAATAAAGCAATTCACGTTTATTTATATAAAAGAATAAAATACACGAATATACAACTGCCATAAATATTACATCTAATCCAATTAAGTATTTTGGGAAGAATCGTTTTAGAAAAGCGAAAATAAACCACAAAAAACTACCAAAAGCCAATAAAAAGACAAGTTTCTGAGATTCAGGTTGATTTGTAATATTGGGTCTTTTCCTATAAAAGATGTAAGTTTTGATTATTAGTCTTGTTATAGTGAAAAGCGTAAGAAAAATTAGAATATTGAAAGCCAAAATTGCTTGTGCAGATTCAAAATTAATAAGATTTGCGATCTGTCTGAATGTGCTGAACATATAAAAATTTTATTGAAGATACGGATTTGCCAAGCTTTCTTTTCCAACGGTGGTTGAGGGTCCATGACCAGGATACACCAAAGTTTCTGGGGGTAATGTAAGGATTTTTGTGCGAATACTATTTATCAGGACCTTGTAATCTCCCCCTGCGAGATCAGATCTTCCAATACTACCTGAAAACAACACATCTCCAGCAATTAAAAAATTATCTTCTGATGAGTAAAACATCACTGACCCGGGTGAATGACCTGGAGCATGGATAATCTCAAGGAAGGAATTTCCAACTTCAATTCTCATCCCTTCATTAATAAATCTTGTAGGTCCAGGAGGTTGTTTTATGGTAAAGCCAAAAAAAAGACCATGTTGTACAGCTGAATTAACCAGAAAAAGATCTTCCTTATGCATTAGTAGAGGAAGATTATAATGTATAATAAGATCTGCATTTCCACAAATATGATCCACATGTCCATGAGTATTTATGAGTGCTTTAGGATTTAATTTATTGGATCCTATAAACTCCTGTAAAGTTAAAATCTCATCCTTTTCATTACAGGCAGCATCAATAATAACGCAATCTCCAGTATCATCATATATCAGAAATGTGTTTACCATAAACGGATTAAAAACAAAAATCTTAACTGTCATAAATTAATTATTATTTCCCAGTAATAAATTATAAACTCATTTATACCCAACTTATGAAATTAAAAGTGTTTTCATACCAATGTCCATTCAAATAAGGTTATTGCAAAACGCAATGAATATTTGGATGTCATGGCAAATGAACATATATTTCATCTTAACCTTCTTTTCCTCGAATCAATGGAACAAAGGTAAATGATCCATGTTCAGTTTCCCTGTATTCGTTTTGCGATTTTCGAAATACTTTAATCATGGTTTGGCCCCCGAATCCACCCAGAGGGATAACCATTATTCCTCCAATTTTTAGCTGATCAAGTAATTTTTCGGGTATTGATGGAGCGCCTGCCGTAACAAGTATCTTATCAAAAGGTGTGAAAGCTGATAATCCCTCGTACCCGTCTCCAAAGAAAAAACGGGGTTTATAGTTTAACTGTGTCAGGACTGACTGAGCCTTCAGGAATAGTTCTCTTTGCCTTTCGATAGTATAAACATTGGCACCTAATTCAAGGAGGATGGCTGTCTGATACCCTGATCCGGTACCTATTTCAAGTACTTTATCCTGCCGTTTTATTTCAAGCAGTTGTGTTTGAAAAGCTACCGTATACGGTTGCGAAATGGTTTGACCTACTCCAATTGGGAATGCTTGGTCGCTATAAGAAAACCTGATGAAGCCACTATCCATAAACAGATGTCTGGGTACAGTATTAATTGCATTCAGAACGTTTTCATCCGTAATTCCTTTGCTCCGAACAATTTCAGTAAGCTTTTTTCTTAGCCCTTTATGGCGGTAAGAATCTTCCATGTAATATCTTTCCATTAATTTACAAAAATAAGTTTATCAACAGAAAAAGTTGATAATTAACTAATCAATTTATCAGCACGTTTTAACAAATGATTTATGTTTGTAACTATAAGCTAATGAAAATGATCCGGACAGGTATTATTGGAACATCAACCAATCTGAAAATAATTCAAAAAATTATCCATGCCGTTCCCGATTATTTGATAACCGGTTTTTATTGTCACGATCCTGTTGTACCGTTTTCATCTGACCGAAATTACGAGCTCAGACAATTTAATAAATCTGATGAACTCATTTCGGTTTCCGAAGCAATTATTATTTTTGACCAACCAGGCGAATATAAAGATTTAATACTTAATGTACTGAAAAATTCAAAACATCTGTTAATATTTCCCGATACTTCTCTATCAATGTCTCATTTATTGACATTTATTAAATTGGCCGAAGAAGCAGGAGTATTTTTATACCTGTATCATAAAGATTTTAATTGGCAAGTCTATGATATTCTTGCGAACAAATTTGGCAGACCCGAATTTATTGATGTGTATAAATGTTCAAAGCCATCCTTGAACTCCAATAATCAAAGCATTTATGAAGCTTTATATAAGGAAATATTCCTGGTGATGAAGTTAAATCCTGTAAATCCCAGGAAATACATTGCTACCTCAATTCCATACTGCACTATTGAACCCCATTTAGTGAATGTCAGAATAGAATTTGAGAATGGGACAACAGCTAATGTTACCATCAACAAATATCCTGGAGAAAATAAAAACAAATTTGAAATATTCCGGTATGGCCGTATTGCTTCGATTCATTTTGAAACTGGCGAACTTATAATTATGAACGGGGATACTGAGTTAATCCGATACTCACAAAAACCAGATTATAACCCGATAAATGATGGCTTGGTTCTTTTCTTAAAGCATGTTAAATCAGGTAATTATACATCTGATCCATTTGAAACAGGAATTGCTGCCCATAAAACTGCCATTGATATTGTTCATCAATTAATCCCTCTTCCTGAAAGGAGTTGTCTTTGAATATAGGTTGTGGCATTTCCCTTTATCATAACAATAAGGATTTGGAATAAGCGTTTCCCTCAAAAGGCATAATCATTAAAACTGATGAATAGGAAAGCACTGGTACTCGCATATGTCCTCTCTGATTTATTTTCTAGCGCTGCCAGTTGGACAATCTTTTTTATTTTCAGAAAACTATATATTGAACCTCTTAAGTTCGGATATGATGTACCACTTGAGTTTAATCATAAATTCTTCCTGGGTCTATCATTAATTCCACTGTTCTGGATTACACTGTATTTTTTAACAGGGTACTACAAGGAAATTTTACGTAAAACCAAACTTGAAGATACTGTGTTTACCTTTTTTCAAACTATTTTTGGTGTATTATTTATTTTCTTTTTTCTAATTCTTGATGATTATATAAGTTCCTATAAAAGTTATTATCTTCTTTTAGGTGTATTATTTTCGCTCCATTTCTTGATCACCTTATTGTTAAGATGGGGTTTGACATCCTATATAATAGACAGAATCCATAAACGTAAAATTGGTTTTAATACACTCATCATTGGAAGTAAAAAGCAGGCTGTCAAGTTATATCAGGAACTTATTCATCAAAAAAAATCATCCGGTAATGTATTGATTGGGTTTATTAGTTTTTCCACTCTTCACAGTGATCCACTTTCAAGGTATCTAACCAATTTAGGTGATTTGGATAATCTTGAAAAAATAATTAAAAATAATTCAATTGAAGAAGTGATTCTGGCACTTGAAGTCAATGAATCAGACCATATAAGCCATATCCTGAATAAACTAGGATTATATAAAGTTTTTATCAAAGCTGTGCCTGACTTATACGGAATACTATTTGGAAAAGTAAAAATAGAGCATTTGTATGGTTCTCCTTTAATCCAAATTAAGTCACATTTGATGCCATTATGGCAGGAAAACATTAAAGAATTAATTGATATTACAGGTTCTATTGTCGCTTTATTGATTACTTCTCCCCTGATGTTATTTATTGTTATCGGAATAAAAATTTCATCGCCTGGCCCGGTAATTTATTCACATGAAAGGATTGGTCGTTATGGAAAACCTTTCAGATTTTATAAATTCAGGTCCATGAGGGTGGGTGCTGAAACTTCAGGTCCCGAACTCTCAAGTAAAAATGACAAACGATTGACAAATTTTGGACGATTCTTAAGAAAATACAGATTAGATGAGATCCCAAATTTTTTCAATGTACTTAAAGGGGATTTATCTTTGGTCGGGCCCAGACCTGAGCGGAAATTTTATACAAAACAAATTATAAAAAAAGCACCACATTATATTCACCTTCAAAGAGTAAAACCAGGGATAACTTCATGGGGACAAGTAAGATACGGCTATGCTGAGAATGTTGATCAAATGATTAAGCGATTAAACTATGATATCCTGTATATTGAAAATATGTCACTGTTTACTGATTTCAAAATCCTATTTTATACCTTACTCACAATTATCAAAGGAAGAGGAATCTGATTTCAGATATTCTCCGAAAGGTGGATTTTAAGCAGCTCTATATAAACAGGCCCGATTTTTTCTAAAATACTCTCAAAAAGAATTACTTCATTCACTTTTACTTTATAAAAATCAACCTTATTATAAGTCTCAAGTAATTTCTTCCAGCATTGATTGTTACTTAATCCCTTCATCCTTCCAAGGGTCAAGTGTAAGTTGTCTCCTTTTGCTTCTTTCAAATTAATTATGGATTTAAGACATTCATCCATGCATTTTTTTGCTGAAATTAAGGTTTCCCTTTCCTTAATACCCATCCATAATACTCTTGGGTGGCTCAGACTCCTGAATACGCCCAGACCACTTAGAGTAAAACTGAATGAACTGAAATAGGACATTGAATTTAAAAGTGCAGATGAGATCTCAGGAATAAGTTCTATATCCGTTTCTCCAAGAAAACGCATTGTAATATGAAAATTTTCCGGATTAACCCATCGGACTTTTTCCCGCTCCAATGTCTTTTTTATCTGATTATAAAAAGAATAAAATCCTCTATCTGGATTTATTTTAATGGCAATAAATAATCGCTTTTGCCTTAGTTCTGGTTTGGTTAAAGTTCCCATTTATTATGCTGTTTTTTTTCATATATTAGTAGATCTAACTAAAATAAAACGAATTATGGGCAAAACAAAGAAAATCGCTGTAGTACTTTCCGGGTGTGGAGTATATGACGGCTCAGAAATTCATGAAGCCACATTAAGCTTGTATTTTATTGCCTCTCATGGAAGCACATATCATGTATTTGCTCCCGATATTACTCAACATCATGTAATTAATCATCTTAACGGAAAGGAGATGAAAGAAACACGCAATGTTCTGGTTGAATCAGCCAGGATTGCCAGGGGGAATATCAAACCTCTCTCCGAGTTTAAACCATCAGATTTTGATGCCATACTGTTTCCGGGTGGTTATGGAGCAGCTAAAAATTTGTCTGATTGGGCATTTAAAGGACCAAATGGTGTTGTGAATCCTGAAGTTGAATGGGCGATAAAGGAAATGGTAAGTGCAGGGAAACCCATAGGTGGCTTATGCATATCTCCGGTGATTTTTGCAAAAGTCTTAGGAGATGTTGAAATTACAATTGGGGATGAACTACCCACCATCAAAGCTATTGAATCCTTAGGAGCCCGGCACGTGAAAACGGGGCATGGTGAAATTGTAATCGATAAAAGATATAAATTGGTTACTACTCCTTGCTACATGCTAAATGCGAGTATCGACCAGGTAGGTAAGGGTATTGAAGCTGTGGTAAATGCTATTTTAGAGATGGCCTAATCCTTCCATGTTTCATATCTGACCTGAGTCAATCATATTTATAATTACCTCAATCATTGCATCATCCCCAAAGGGATCGTACTCACTTTTAAGGTTATTACCAAAGATTCTTGCAATTGTTTGCCAGAAGCCTGCTGAGAAATTACCCTTAAATTCTTTAAGAATGGTATATGTAGTATTACCTGTTTCCCGGTCGATAAGTTTAATAAGAATTTTACCTTGTGTTACAGTAAGGCCACGTATGGCTCCTTCAAATTCACCTCTTAACCGATCCTCTGTGTATTTGATATAAGCTTCGCGTTGTCGTTCATTATTAATTGAAGCTATTCTTTGATCAAGATCCTTAAGCAGCGGTCCGGCTATCTTTGCATATGGATATGCTGCTTTTACATTTTTTACTAAACGTTGATATCTTCTATTATCCCACCAACTCTTATAAAAATAACCAGGGAAAATTTTTACTTCCGGAATTTCAGATATAAATAAAGTGTCTCCTTTAATTATTCTCTTACGCAATACATGCGAAGAATCAACATTACTTTTGTTTTGAGAAAAAACAATTGTAGTGCTTAAAGCCATCAATATGCAAAAAAGAAATAATCTCATCCCTGATATTTGAAGCATTTAACGAATAAAATTCATAATTGTTTTAATTTCTCAACTATTTTAGATTTATTATTTTGAGGATACAAAAACTATGCAAATCAGCGACTAATAAAACATAATATTAAATAGGACCTGGAAGAATAAAAAAACGCAAAGGCATTTCTACCTTTGCGTTCAATGAAAAATATCTTTTACTATATAAACAGAACCTGATTAAAAATAAACCTTAACTCCGGGAACAAATTCTGTCCAACCTGCAGTCCAGTCTACATTACCAAAAGCACCAATATAAGTTACTTGCTGGAATCCTTCTTTCTCGGGAACATTATCCCAATCTGCACTATTAAGAAGTAATGAGCCTGCTTGAGGTAAAAATACAGGATTTTCAATAATATCAAATACGGTTGAATTTATGCCCGCATCGGACCATGAGGCAAGTCTGACATTCTTATATGCACTTGTTCCAAACCAATCTACTACGTTAAATCCAGAAGTTGCGTCCTGCTTAAGAGAAATCCCAGTTGGAGATGTAGGATGTTTGACATTAGTTCCAAAAGGAAGACCAGTAATTGTGCCCTCGGTATTTGAATCATATACTGAGCCATAACCGTTCCCTCCCCAATCCTGAACACCTGCAATAATAACATTCCTAAGCCTGAGTGAATCATTTAATGCCCACTGACTTGTTACACCCTTTGAATCATCAATGTAAATACCCCATGGATATCCTGTGATAAATGAATTATAAATCCTAAGGGTGCTGTTTCTTCTTAGTTGAGCACCATGCTGAAAATTAGTATTTATTGGTGTTTCTTTTGTTTTCTTCGGTCCAATCAGCGTAACATTTGCAAAACGGGCAGCTGTGTATGGTTCAACAGCAGTTCCAGCTCCATTATTATCAACTTCAAATCCATTTGAACCTGACTGATCTGCAAGAGCTGCATCTCTTATACCCAATGCAAATTGTACATAGCCCTGATAACCGTAATCATTATCAAAATCATCATCTAATCCCCTGTAAGCGATAATGTGTTTACAATTTACGGAACCACCAAACCATTCATAGGAATCATCCAATCCATATGAGCACTGTACATAATCAATAACAGTACCTTTACCTACACTCCCCATAGTAAGAGAGTTAATCTCCTGATTTGGATTTATCGGAACACCAGCATATTCAATCCTTACATACTTAAGTGTCCCTGAGCTTTCAGTCTCATCAGTTAATATCTTATTTCCTCCATGGTAGCCTCCATATCCTCCTTCTAACTCAATGTTCGGACCCTGATTGTTTACTGTACGACCACACAGAACTACACCTCCCCAGTCACCCGGTAAACGCTGCCCAATGGGTTGCTCAGAAGTAAATACGATCGGTGCATCTACTGTTCCAATTGCATTAAGTTTGCTACCTCTTTGAACAATAAGGGTTCCCTTGGTTTGTTTATCACCAACAATAACTGTCCCAGCTTGAATGGTTAAAACCCCTGTTTGATTGGTGAACGTACCGTCTCCATTGTCAACATCCTTACCAACTCTTACAAATCCAACTAACCTGTAAATTGTATCAGCACTCCAGGTATGATTTCCTATAAGGTTACCTGGATTTATGTTTTTGAATGGTTTTGCAGTCACATGGACAGTTAGAACCCCGGTAGTAGAGTTCCTATCTTTTGAATCCACTGCCTGAAATGTGAAAACAATCTCTGAACCAATTGATTCATCAATTTCATAAGAGAAATCCCATGAAAAATTAACTGGATTCCCTGCAATATCCTCAGTATCGAAGGGTACTCCATTTTTAAGGATCACAAGTGACTTTAATCCTTCAGGCGCACTAATATTTAACGTAGTCGATATCATACCTCCTGTTGCATTTGATAATTGGGTGGATGAAAGAGAGATCACCGGAACACCACCCAGGCCTGTGTCTTCTTTTTTACAGGAATAAAGGATCATGAACGAAACAAACGTAAAAAAAGTTATTAACCACATTATACTCACAACATTAAACTTTTTTTTCATAATAGATGTTTTTTGTTAATT